>NZ_JCAUBA010000009.1:0-267550 GCF_059692235.1 Paenibacillus sp. J2R1T-4
ATGGACCAAATGCTTATATGAGCATGTATTTGCAGTATTCGTCATTTCTATGGGTGTTAAAATCCTGCGAGTGAGTGAGCATTCGTGAGAAAAACCCTTAAAACCGAGGGATGGGCAGGAAGGTGGAGCGGAGAAACGCACAACGGCAATCGCAGCTCTCCTTTCTGCCCTCCTGCGCATCTAACTGATTTCGCCAGAGACCTTGCTTCCTATTCTACTTCTTCATCTTCAAAACCGCTCTTTTCTTCTGTGCCTCGAATCGTTTGCTCAGAAGCTTCCTTCTCGATTACATCATTAACGAAGGCCATGTCTTGATTCTCAGCTTTCATATGCGCTGTGCCTTTGTAATTCTCTTCATGCGTTTTGTTTTCCATTGTTGGATTCTCCTTCGTTAGTATTTGATAGGGTTGTTCGTATTCATCTTTGATACTATTTGCATCGAATGGGAAAAGTATTCCCATACTTGTCCATGAGAACGGATGTAGGCTAGGCGGTTTCCATCAAGCATGGTACAATAACAACAATAAATTCCTATCGAAAGGAGATCCCTGATGGATTTGATTACGCCAAGCGAAACGAACATCGCTTACATGGTCGAGCAGATTAAGAACAAGCTCAAGGTCGTTACCGCGGCTTCCATCAAGCCCGAGCACTTCGGTATTTCCCGCTACGAGGATATTAAGGAAATTTACGACATGATCATGAACAAGAAAAATTTCAGTATCAGCGAGATCGAAGCATTATGCGCAGAACTGAAACAGTTGAAGCAGCCAATATAATATGGATATGAGCAAAATGGTGTCATCCTCGGAAGGATGACACCATTTTGCTCATTCATATTGACTCCAACCGGTCATTGCTCCAGAGAGAAGGATCTTTCTGGCTTCCTCCATTTCAACATTTGCAAGCAAATCTAATATCGATAGATTGGGGAGGAATGTCCCAAAGCTTTGCGGGTACTCGGGACATTTCCACTCCTGAACCCTAATTTTTATGTTGCGTTTCCGGAAATCAGATAGGTTCAAATAATTAGTAAAGCCTTCTTTTCCGCACAAATAATGCGTTCCATTCACTAAAGAGGCGATCTCAGCCATTCGTTCAGATGCCTTCAGCTCGACAGCAAGTCCCATTGATCCAACCGCACTGCCCTGCCATCCCAGCCTGCGCAGCATATCCAATGTGAATTGTTCGCAGAAGATAGAGAAAGGGGTGTTCAGCCTTTGATGCAGACGGAGATAGTCAGCGGCCTCCACCGCGGCTGCATAATAAGGGCTTTTGCTGTAGGCATGGTGCAAGGTCATTTGTATGGTGCGGATCCAGTTATCGCTATAGGGTATGACGGCTTGATTGATTTTCACCCGATTCCCGCCGGACACCGGAATGGAGATCATATGCTTCTGGCCGTTTAGTTTCACTGTAAATGACGTTTGCCCTACTTTCTTATTAAGCTGCACATCATGAAGAATAACCCATACATCACTGTTCATAATTCGATTGAAGTAGTGAAGAGGCGGGAATACATTAGGCTGGTAAACACATATTTTAGTCAACACCTCATGCACACCTCTTCCCAAAAGGTTCCGAAGCCTTACTTATCTCCAGCCTGCATTTATTTATTGATATAGATCAGCACATAAGCAATACCATGCTCATCCACGAAATGATCGTCCAATACTTGTATATCCGTCTTTCCCCTGGCTTCGAAGAAACGGGTCAGGAAGGGCTTATCCGCTATTCGCGCACCAAGCAGCGCAGCGAAGGGCAGTGACAGCTTATGATCCTTTCGAATGACGGCTGTGATCGTATTATATTGCGGCATCCTCTTCCACTCCAAATAAGCCTTGGTCATAAGCTTTCTTCCTAATTTTCTTCCCGCATACTGCGGATGGACGGCGACCCGATGCACATAATTTATATCAGGGAAAGGGGTTGAACATATCATGAATGCAATGAGCTTATCCTTTTTGACAACTCCATAGCTTGTTTCGAATTTTCCGGGTAAATCCGACAAGAACTGATTCTCATCCCATAACTCGATAGAGTATAACGACCCTCTCTCCTGATGAACCAACTGTTCTACTTCCAGAAGATCGGATATATAACGTTGCATATTGTCCCGATCTAATTTGATCATGGAGTACCCTCTGCCTAACATTGCTCTTTCCTCCTATTGCTTGACCTTTTGTATGGCTTGATTGTATACCCTCATAACTTGTTCCATCATGACAGGAAGCGAGAGATGCTTCTTTCCCCAATTCTTGGCTTGTTCACCCATCCGCTTTTGCAGGCCAGGGTCACCTATCGATCTCTTTATTTGCTGGTAAAGCCTATCACTGTCTCCCGCTGGAACGAGTAGGCCGTTTGAGTTATGCTTCACCATTTCGGTAATCCCTCCTACCCCGGAAGCGATGATCGATTTACCTGCCACTTGCGCCTCTACCAGAGAGTAAGGATAGTTTTCTTCAAGGCTAGGCAAGACGTATAGATCCGCCTGTTTCAGCAGGGAAGGAATATCGCTGCGTCGTCCAAGGAATTTGACGTAAGGATCAAGGCCAAGCTTACGGCTTTGCTTCTTTAGCTTCTTTTCCATCCCGCCGCTGCCGACAAGCCAGTACACCCAGTCTGTCCGATCGTGTTTTAATTTGGCCAGTGCGTCTAATAAAGTATCCAGTCCCTTTATTTCTTCAAGTCGGCCAGTGCTGATGATCACTTTTTTATTAGATGGACGCTTTAACCCTGATGCTTTGTTCATTTGGCGCTTGAAGGAGGGGATATGGATTCCATTATGGATGACGGTCATGTTAGATGTAGGGATATTCACTTTTTGATACACTTTTTTCAGCCAATTGGAAGGGAGAATCGTTCGATCGCTTTGCTCGATGGCGCTTGTTTCGAAGAGGGATACCACATTCCATGGCAGGCTGCCTGGACTGATGTATCCGAAGTAATAATAGGCGGCCGTAACACATCCATGTATAGTCAAAATGAGTGGAACATCGCCAGGTTTGGAATAACCCAATATGCTGGATGACACAATGTCTTGCGCATGAATAACATCATATTGCCTCAGATCTATGGATTGGACCGCACCTATGAACTTCATCGCCTCATTTTGCAGGGCTTGCAATCTTTTTCCCATCTTTTGACCGACTGAGTTGGTCTGGAACAAAGGTGGTATGTTGGTTTTTACAAGGCCATTCTTGCTTGCCAGAGTGCGGGAATTATTGCGTGTAATATAATAGTGGTCGTTGTCTCTGGCCAATATATCAACTTTATGGCCGTTCTGCTCAAGGCCTTTCCTTAACTCTTCGATATACACTCCCACCCCGCCTCTTGGCGGATAAGCGAATATAGTGGAAATCAAAACTCTCATAGCAATCTCTCCCTTTAAGATCATTGATAGCCTTCGTTATACTATGCCGATCTTCAATGCTTGGAAAGGTATAGTAAACTATTAATCTCGTGAAAAAGGAATGATTCTAGTGATTGCGGAGGAGTGGTAATTGCTTCTTTACGCAGCCCTTCATCAAGCTTCTGTCGCAGCAACACGCCCTTACTTCTGGAACGGGACGGTAGTGGTTTATGAAACAGATGGTGAACTGTCGTTCCTGCCAAACTTGTATGTGCCCCTTATGGGTAAGGAGATGAATGGAGAGATGGAAGCTCTAAAGGCTTTTCAAACCCAGCTAGGCTCCATCCTGCATCCTGTTCATCCGATACCTTTTTATTGGTCGATTTCTGCAGTGTCCGCATACAGGAACAGGGAAATGTCCGCCGTTTTCATAATAGTCCGTATACATAATAAAAGAAATCGATTACATTCAAACAGATAAACTTGAAGGGGGTGAAAATAGTGAAACTTCAAAAATACGGATAGGTATATGACCGAGCAGCTCTTTTTGTGAAATGACAGTTTTTTGACGGAAGGAGTATTATGTTATGGATCAATTTTGCTTCGGGAGGCGAAATGAGAATGAGAAAAGTCCAAATGTTGTTGTTCATCTTGGTGTTTACAGGTGCCTTCATTCTTCTGATATCAAACATAGGGCCGTTTCAAAAAACAGAGGCAGCAGGAGATACGACAGTAGACTTTAATTCATATACGAGCAACTATCAGGCGATCACAGGCGTGTACGGAGGAATTGACTGGGGAACGGGAAGTCCGACTTGGGAATCGTACGGGCCATGCTGCGGCAATGCAACCTATCAAGCCCGTATTTCTTCGAGTTCAACCTCGGCGGTATCCAAAACGATTGTGCTTCCGGCAGGTAAAGTATTGAAAAGTGTGAAGATCAGTACCGGCTACAGTATTGGAAATATTGTGCTGTCATCATCGGGCAACTCGAATGTTACGATTACACCGCCGGGCAACAGCACGACGAGCGCTTATACGACGGGCTGGACGACTGCAGCCACGAATGTGACGATTACTGTGACGAACAACCACGGTGCGTATGATGTTAACTTTGATGATTTTGTATATGGCGATGCAGCTGGACCTACGCCAACACCTCCCCCTGATGTAACGGTGGATTTTAACTCGTATACGAGCAAGTATCAGCCTATAACGGGAGTGTACGGAGGGATTGACTGGGGTTCGGCGAGTCCGGTATGGGAATCGATGGACCCATGCTGCGGAAATTCCACTTATCAAGCCCGTATATCTTCGAGTTCAACATCAGCGGTATCCAAAACAATTGTGCTTCCCGCAGGAAAAGTATTGAAAAGTGTGAAGATAGGCACCGGCTACAGCATAGGAAATATTGTGATGTCATCATCGGGCAACTCGAATGTTACGATTACGCCGCCGGGCAACAGCACGACAAGCACTTATACAACGGGCTGGACGACCGCGGCGACAAATGTGACGATTACCGTGACGAACAACCACGGTGCGTTCGATGTTGACTTTGATGATTTTGTTTATGGCGACCCAGCGGGAGGCACCCCAACCCCGACGCCTACACCAACGCCTACACCAACACCAACGCCTACACCAACACCAACACCAACGCCTACACCAACTCCAACACCAACCCCAACGCCAACTCCGGGTGGCAGCGCTATTCTATATTTCTCCGACCTTGTTTCCGGTCCTAAGAGCGGGAATACCGATACTTCGCTCGGACAGACCTCTGGCCAGGACGGCGCAATCGTAACGGTGTGGGGTAAAAACCTCGGCAGCAGCCAAGGTACCTCGCAAATTTTGGTGGGAGGCGTAACCGCGCGCATTTATTCCTGGGGCAACGCCACGTCGCCAGCCGACTTGAATTCGAAGCATGGCATGCAGATGGTGGCATTCCAAATTCCAAGCGGGGCACCGAGCGGCGCCACGACCATTCAAGCGGTGATCGGCGGCACCTCAACTAACACACTACCATTTACAATTAGATCAGGAAATATTTATTTCGTCAAAACGACCGGCAACGATACGACTGGCGACGGCAGCTGGTCGAATCCTTGGAAAACGTTGCAGAATACAAGCTCGAACGGCGCAATTCTGAAATTAAGTTCCGGAGATACATTGTATGTGGGGAACGGTGTTCAACAGACTTGCGGCTGCGGAGACCGTGCGACGATGAATCTGGAGTATGGCTTGCCGTCCAGTAAACTAAGTACGCAGGCGATGCCAAAAGCGTTAGTCGCTTATCCTGGCGCCTCGGTTACAATCGGCAGCAATAGTTATGATAAAGCTTGGTCTACTTTTGTCGGATCTGGTGCGGGTAACTTTAATGACGCCAGTATGTATTGGGTAATTTCCAAGCTGACTCTTACCGGCAATCAAACCGGTGCCAGCTTAAGCTCCGGGTTCCGCTTAATCGGCAGTAAAATAACGGCCCCCTCGGGCAACCAGCCTACGGGAGCTGTGACGGCGGTGGGCAATGATCTTTACATGCTCGGCAATGAAGTAACGAATACCGGTTATCCGGGTACGAGCAAGTTATATCATCCGATCTATTTGCAAAGCACGGAAAAGAGCACGGCACCCCGATTGCCGACGGAGTCGAACCGTGAAATCGCCTGGAACTATTTGCACGACAACAGTGCGTTTGACGGAATCAACATTTATCGGGAAGGAGCATTCAGTGCCTATCAGACCAATAACCGGATCCATGATAACTACATTATCAACCAGGCAGGTCGGGGCATTCTGATCGGCGAATACATCACCGGTGAAAACTGGATATACAATAACGTTATTCTGCATTCGGGCAGAGGTCCTATACCGAGTGGAGATCCGGCCTGGGCATATGTTTGTATGGCCATCCAACCGGGAGCACCAGGATCAGGAGCGCTGCTGCATATATACAACAATACGATGTACGACTGCAGCGCCAACCCTTCGGGTGCCCCAGCCAATACATCCGGCATGATCTCAGTAGCCAAGAATTACGACGGTTATACGGTCGATTTCCGCAACAACATTCTATATACGACCGGCAGTTCGACCCCTTATTTGTTGAGTAGCACCATTCCGTCCGGTGTAACCATGAACGGGGATCATAATATTTGGTATGGCGATGGCTCTGGACCAAGTTGGGACACTTCAGCGATTAACTCCAATCCGCTGCTGGTCAATACTGCGGGGAACGATCTCCATTTGCAGTCGGGCAGCCCGGCAATTAACAGCGCTAGTGTACCTTCAGGATTCCCGATTCCGTCCCGTGACTTTGACGGTGTTGCAAGACCTAAAGGTGCAGGATATGACATTGGAGCATACGAGTACTAAGATTTCAATAATTTATACGACTCCTTGCCTTTATGATTGCGTTTCATTGAAGCGGATTGGAATATTGATTGAGATGACCGAGACTTTCTCAAGCTGTTAGGAAGTCTCGGCAGCTCGCCAAGATCAAGTGCGGAAGTCCATATTGATAGGATTAGGGGGTTGTTCTTATGTTCAAGAAAGTTTGTTCTCTCTTGCTCATTTTTACTTTAGCTATATCGTATCTACTGCCTGCTTCCAGCTTGCTGCCGATTCCTGCTGCCGGAGCAGCGGGTGACACTACGGTGAATTTCCAATCCTTTACGGACAGATACCAGAATATCACAGGCAATCTGAGTGGCATTAACTTTGGAAATAGCGCACCTCACTGGAGGACAATTGCTTATGATAAATATTCGGACTTATGGGCATCAATTGCGGATTTCTCCAATAATGAAGTGAGCAAGACGCTCACACTACCGCCAGGAAAAGTGTTGAAAAGCTTGGAGGTCGGGAACCGTTATGACACCTCGACCGTTATTTTGTCTTCGCCGGGTACCGGCAATCCGGATGTAACGATTACACTGAATCAAGGAAACCTGTTGGGTATCACGGCACAGACGAATTGGAAAATAGCTTCGCCGACTGTTCAGGTCAAGGTGATCTATACAAGCGGGAGCGGACATTTCCCGTCCGAAACTTACTTCCGTACATTTACATACGGCGATGTGCCAGCCTGGTATCCGAAAACGAGCACTGCAGCCGGAACTTTCAGCCTTGGAACGGGAAATACCGGTATCCAGACCGCTGAATTCGATATTACACCTCTAAAGACGAGCATCGATGCTGCGGTGGGCTATGGAGGAACGGCAACGGACATGACGCCCGGATACGGAAATTTCGCCATGATTCTTAACTTGCACCAAGGTGTTTTCTCCGTCAGGAATGGCGGTGTATACAGCAGTATGGCTGCGATTCCACTGGTGGTTGACAAGACCTACCACGTGAGAATGGTCACGAATTTGCCAGCTAAGCTCTATAGTGTATATATTACGCCTCAGGAACCGGGCGGTGTTGAAACCCAGATTGCCGACAATTACGCGTTCAGAACCGGAGCCCCCGTACCGGACGATCTAGGCCAAGTCACCTTGTATAGCGACACAGGGGTTAACGATGTGTTCAAGTTGGAGAATCATAAGGTAACGACAACAACGGCTTTAACAGGGATAACGCTCGCATCGGGTGCTTACGGGCTGACGGTCGGAGAATCACAAGCGATGTCGGTTACAGCTGCGCTTGCGGACAGCAGCACCTATAACGTAACTGCGGGCTCCAAATTTTCTTCATCCGCACCGGCAGTCGCCTCGGTCGATGCATGGGGAACTGTTATAGCCCTGAAGCAGGGTTCGGCGCAAATAACGTCGTCATATGGCGGAATGACGGCAACTTCCGCTATCACGGTAACGCCGCCCCCCTTATCAGCAATCACATTGGATTCAGATGTATATCGTTTATCGCCTAACGGGACGCATCAGGTGGCTGTTACCGCGCATTATGCGGACGGAAGCACATCCATCGTGACGGCAAGCGTGAGCTACTCGTCATCGGCAGCGGGCATTGCGACCGTAAATGCTGCCGGCGTAGTAACTGCGGTTGCCATAGGACAGGCGACGCTCACCGTTGGATATGGAGGCCAAACGGCCACCGCCGCAATAGAGGTAGAGCCTTTATCATTAGCAGGCATTCAACTTGACTTAACCGCCTACAGCCTAGTCTTGGGTGGGAGCCACCGCATGCAGGTAACCGCTGTTTATTCGGATGGCAGTACGGCGGATGTAACTTCGCAAGCCGTCTATGATGTATCGGCACCGGGAATCGTAACGGTCAACCAGGGAGAAGTAACAGCTACGGCGCTGGGAATTATAACAATATCGGTAAATTATGGTGGACGAATGGAAATGGTAATTGTTACAGTAGAAGAAGCCGGACCTGCTCCTGTGCTCTATTTCTCCGACCTTGTATCAGGCCCAAAAACCGGGAATACCGATACTTCGCTCGGCCAGATCTCTGGTCAGGAAGGCGCAATCGTAACGGTGTGGGGTAAAAACCTCGGCAGCACTCAAGGTACCTCGCAAATTTTGGTGGGAGGCGTATCCGCGCGCATTTATTCCTGGGGCAACGCCACGTCGCCAGCCGATATGTATTCTAAGCACGGAATGCAGATGGTCGCATTCCAAATTCCAAGCGGGGCACCGAGCGGCGTGACGACCATTCAAGCGGTGATCGGCGGCACCTCGACCAACACACTGCCATTCACAGTCCGTTCCGGCAATATTTATTTCGTGAAGACGACTGGCAGCGATACAACCGGCGACGGTAGCTGGTCGAATCCATGGAAAACGCTGCAGAATACGAGCTCGAACGGAGCAATCCTGAAAATAAGTTCCGGCGATACGCTGTATGTGGGGGACGGTGTTCAACAGATTTGCGGCTGCGGAGACCGTGCGACGATGAATCTGGAGTACGGCCTGCCGTCCAGTAAACTAAGTACGCAGGCGATGCCAAAAGCGTTGGTCGCTTATCCTGGCGCCTCGGTTACAATCGGCAGCAATAGTTATGACAAGGCCTGGTCCACTTTTGTCGGATCTGGTGCGGGCAACTTTAATGACGCCAGTATGTATTGGGTAATTTCCAAGCTGACTCTTACCGGCAATCAAACCGGTGCCAGCTTAAGCTCCGGGTTCCGCTTGATCGGCAGTAAAATAACGGCCCCCTCGGGCAACCAGCCTACGGGAGCTGTGACGGCGGTGGGCAATGATCTTTACATGCTCGGCAATGAAGTAACGAATACCGGTTATCCGGGTACGAGCAAATTATATCATCCGATCTATTTGCAAAGCACGGAGAAGAGCACGGCTCCCCGATTGCCGACGGAGTCGAACCGTGAAATCGCTTGGAACTATTTACATGACAACAGCGCATTTGACGGAATCAACATTTATCGGGAAGGGGCGTTCAGCGCCTATCAGACCAACAATCGGATCCATGACAATTACATTATCAACCAGGCAGGTCGGGGCATTCTGATCGGCGAATACATTACCGGTGAAAACTGGGTGTACAACAACGTCATTCTGCATTCGGGAAGGGGACCTGTCCCTAGTAACAGTGACCCGGCCTGGGCTTATGTGTGCATGGCCATCCAGCCGGGAGCACCGGGATCAGGAGCGCTGCTGCATATTTACAACAATACGATGTACGACTGCAGCGCCAACCCTTCGGGTGCCCCAGCCAATACATCCGGCATGATCTCAGTAGCCAAGTCTTATGACGGTTATACGGTCGATTTCCGCAACAACATTTTATTTACGACAAGCACAGCGACCCCTTATGTGTTGAGTAGCACGATTCCGTCCGGTGTAATCATGAACGGGGATCATAATATTTGGTACGGCAACGGTGCCGGGCCAAGCTGGGATCGTTCGCCAATCAACACCGATCCGCTGCTGGTCAATCCCGGCAATGATGATGTCCGACTGCAAGTTACAAGTCCGGCCATTGACAATGCGGCTAACAATGCCGGTTATCCGATACCAGCCCTCGACTTGGATGGCGTTGTAAGGCCAATAGGCTCCGGATACGACATTGGCGCCTATGAGTCTAAAGTGGATAAAATCCTCAACGAAATCAGCTTGAATCCGTCTGCGGCCACCTTGGATATTAACGGCTACAAACAGATCGCTGCAACGGCTGTCTATTCTAACGGAACCGTGACCGATATTACGAGTGCGGTCGTCTATGCGTCATCGAACCCTGCTGTGGCGTACGTGAGCGCATCGGGCCTATTGACCGGAATTTCGTCTGGCGAAGCTGTTATTACAGTCAGCTATAACGGCAAATCCGCCACCATACATGTAACGGTAACCAGCAAAGTGGTAACGTTAACGGATCTTGTCCTCGATTCTGCCGCTTATGTTCTTAGTCCCGGCGGATCACATCCATTGATCGTAACCGCCTACTATTCAGATGGCACGACCAAGGATGTTACGGTGCAAACCGCCTATTCCTCATCGAACCCCGAAGTGGCAACCATTGACGCACATGGGGTTGTGAAAGGAGCGGATGACGGTGTCTCGCAGCTTACGGCAACTTATAGTGGGCTTACAGTTACAGCTAGCGTAACGGTTCACTCATTTGCGATTGCGGACCTCCGGTTCGAAGATGCCGTCGGCAACCCCGTTACAAGCATGAAGGGATTAGAATTCATTAAGGTGGCCGCACAAATCACGAATAACACCGAATCGGTGCAAATGGCTTCCTTCTATGTCGTGCTATACAATTCCAAAGATGCGGTCAAGCAGCTAGCGTATGTGTCCCGAACGGCTGCTCCCGGAGAAACAGCCGAATACGGAGTGGGGTTTGCAATGCCGGACAACGCAGATAACTATTATTTGAAATTATTCATTCAAGGCGCTGACGGTCACAAGTTATTGTCCGATACCATCATGTTCCCAAGTCCACAACAAGCGCCAATGGCCGTAAATGTCGCGATCAGGGGGATTGCGGAGGCAGGTCAGACACTCATTGGAAGCTATTATTATGTGGACACTAACGGCGATCCAGAATCGGGGACGACCTACAAATGGTTGATTTCAGATACGCTTGACGGCCGTTATAAGGAAATAAAAGGAGCAGTCAGGCAAACCTTCACACTTACGCAGGCAAACGTTGGCAAGTATATCAAATTCGAGGTCACCCCGAAAACGACCATGTCGCCGAAGACGGGAGACACGGTGATAAGCGCCGCCGCAGGACCGATCGGCGACGGAGGGCTCACGCCGACCGTACAGATCGTCCGTGATTCCGTAAACGGTTTCGCAGCATCCGGGGATGTGAAGGAGCCTTTGACAACCCAACTACGGAACCAACTGAATCAAGCCGATCGTCATTTAAGCCAGGGCTCTTTGAAAGACGCGAAGAAGGACATCGAGGATCTGTTGAAGGATTTGAATAAACCGCAGAATCAGAGCAAAATTTCCGAAACTGCAAAACAGGCGTTGATCGGGTTGGGGCAAGCGCTTATCGATTTATGGCAAGAAGAAATGAGTTAAAGGAGAGAAACTATTGCTATGATAAAAGCGGCGTTGATCGGAGCAGGCCAAAGAGGGATGTTCGCCTATGGCTCCTATGCATTACAAAGGCCTAATGAGGTCCAGTTTATTGCCGTTGCTGAGCCGGATGATGAGAGAAGGGAAAGGTTTGCGAGGGAGCATGCCATTCCCTTAGAGAATCAATTTCATTCATGGGAGCAGCTGCTGGCACAGCCGAAATTATGCGAAGCGCTATTGGTATGCTCCCAGGACCGGAATCATTATGAGCCGGTGATGAAGGCTCTGAAGCGGGGCTACCACATTTTGCTTGAAAAGCCGATGTCGCCGAACCCCCTCGAGGCGCTGGAAATGGCGGAAGAAGCCGAGAAGCTTAACCGAATATTGACGGTCTGCCATTCGATGAGGTACTCCAATTACTTCCGGGCCTTAAAAAAAATCATTCAGGACGGAACGATCGGCAACATCATGACGATTCAATGGACGGAAAATGTAGGGTTTTGGCATCAGGCCCACAGCTTCGTCCGCGGCAATTGGCGCAATGCGCAGGAAGCCAGTCCAATGATTTTACAGAAAAGCTGTCACGATATGGATATGATTTCCTGGCTCGTTGATGACAAATGCGAAGCGGTTTCCTCGTTCGGCGCCCTGACTCATTTTAAGGCGGAGAATGCCCCGGCAGGATCGACTGAGCGTTGCATGGACGGCTGCGCCGTGGAGCATGAGTGCCCTTACTCGGCAATGAAAGCGTATTTGAATGAGAAGGATGAATGGCCCCAGAATGTCGTTTCCCTGGATAACCGTCTAGAAGTACGGTTGAAAGCGTTAAAAGAGGGGCCATACGGAAGATGTGTCTATCGCTGCGATAACAATGTTGTGGATCATCAAGTAGTGAATTTACGATTCAAAAATGATGTTACAGTTTCCTTCACAATGACTGGATTCACGATCCAAAACACCCGCACGTTCAAAATAATGGGTACTAAAGGTGAAATCCGCGGTCACGGTGAAAAAAATGAAATTGAAATTCGTTTTTTCACTGGCAAAAGGGAAACCGTCTACCCGGAAACTGTAGCAGGTGGACACGGCGGTGCGGATACGTTGATCATGCGCGATTTCGTCAAGCAAGTAGCGGACGGAGACGTTAAGGGCGGCTCCTCAACCGGGACCGAATCAGCACGCACCCACCTTATCGCCTTTGCCGCGGAGGAATCGAGGCTTACTGGCAAAACGATGCTGTTAGACGATTATATCCGTGATTTGAAGACAGGTTCATTCGCCGTGGCAGAATCCTTGAACAAGGTCGGCGAAACGCCATAGCATCTATTAAAGGCTCTTCGGAATACTCTGGAGCTGTTATATCCAACCCGTTCGGATATTTCTTCTATGGTCATGCCGCCTTCTTTAATCAATTCGCACGCCTTGGAAAGTCTCATATTTTCCAAATACGTCGTGAAGCTGTGCCCGATATGGGTTTTGAAGTAACTAGACAAATAATCCTCCGAGAAATGAAGCGCAGAAGCTGCTTGATAAAGAGTCAGGTTCATGTCGGAATAACAATGTTCCATATAATCGATGATTTGATGCCTCAGATTGTCTGAGGCATTCCTTTTTTGCAGGCTCAAATAGCTGGCTAATTCGATGTAAATCGTTTTAATAGAATCGAACTTGTTAGCCGCAACAATGTTTTTATTGATTTTATGTATCATTTTATGATAATGCTCTTCACTCGTTTCTTCGGCAACCGGCAATTTTTCTATAATCTTGATCAGCGTGCCGTTCAATTCCCTGTACAATAATTGCGCCATCTCTTGAGATAACGTTTTCACTAAAAAATTTTTTTCGTACAGCAACGCAAACAATTTTTCTACTTCGTCTTTATCGCCCGTACGGACAATGTTGATTAGCCGGATTTCGATATCGATCGGGTAGTAGAAAATATCACCCGGCTGCCCATTGTTACGGCTCCACATCACCGCGGAGCTATAGACGGTTCGATCCGAGTCCAAAGCTTGCTGCGCCTCCATGAATGAATAGAATGAATCCAGCAGATTGCTCTTCATGCTGCCGGCGGAGATCCTCAGTTTGATCCCGTATTGCTGCTCCAGTCGCTGAACGGTTGCCGAGGAAATCGCCTCGACCAAGCACGCGCACTCTTTTTCATCCTCATGGTTCATGGACAGCAGGAATACAACCGTTTTCTCGTCGATATCCGCGTAATAAGAGGAATCGTAGATGCTTTTCATGGTCGATTGGGTCAAAATTTTTGCTGCATTGAGTTCCCTCAGCTCATGGATCGACAATGCCTCGCTATAGCCCTCTATTCGCATAATCAGAATGACGAAAAAGTTGCCCTCAATCTTCATTTTGACTTCGGCCATGTTCGTCATGATTTCGTGAATGTCATTGAAGCCGCCCTTCACAAGCCGGTATAAAAATGCATTTCGGAGCGTAGGAATTTGTTTGATCATTTTCTCCTGTAATATAATGTCGGTTTCGATCAAGTTGGAGATGGCATTGTTTAAGAAGTCGTACTCGTTATTACCGCTTGGCACCGTGACTTCACCTCTTTGCATCAAGGTTTTGATCAGGCGGCTGATAGGGGCCGTGTTTTTATAGGAAATAATAAGGGCCAGCATGATACCGAGTACGAGGCATACAAACAACGATAAGAATAAAATATTACTCAGGTAGTTGGTTTTCTGAAGCACTTCGCTGGCGGGAAGCATAATCGTGTAACGCCATCCGTTATATTCCGATTTGGTGACAGACAACAGCATGTTTTTATCGTCGACCTTCTTGATCGTATTGCCCGAATTGTCAGCAGTCACGGAGATCACCGATTGCGGCGGCTTCCCGATGGATGTGATGAGCATGCCGTCGCTGTTACGGATTTCCACGTATCCTTCGTTTGTTGCGATCATCTGCTTCAAAGCTCGTTGGATTTCATCGCCATTGATCAGAATCACGATCGTTGCACTTGGCAGCACATCGGTGCCTAAACTCATGGTTTGGATATACGTAACAATCGATTTCGTTTCCTTGTTCGTCAAGGACGCCTTGTTCATCGTAACGTTCTGTAGGGGGAGGAAGCTCTTGGCATGATAGGCAAGCAAAGAGCTGGATTTCCAATCGTCAAAAGAGAGATTGGCATAGGAGGAGTAATGATCGTAATATTCCTTTGCGTCATATAAGGCATCCGGCGACATGATAATGTCGCTGTTCCGGAAATAGATGTAATAGTTATAAATAAAATTGTTAGTAACTTTGTAGGAAGGGAGATTACTCCAAACGTACCACATTGTGTAAGCGCTATCAATTTCTTGGACCGGTCCTCTGGCATACATGAATTGTTGAATATAGGAATTCAGCATTAGCTGCGAGGAGATGGCATCGACTTCTTGCAGCCTCTTATCCAGCAAGTCACGTGTCTGTTCCACGAGCGACAGGTTGTTGCTCAAAATTTCTTCTTCAAACGTATGGATCGTTTTGGCATACAGGAACCAGCCTACCATGACCGGAAAGCTGAGGATTAGCAAATAAGATAGAAAAAAACGGACCAGGATAGTAAATTTAAATATTTTTTTCTTTTTCAAATTTATCTCCTCCTGTTTAATATTGTAAACCCAATTGGATTACTTTGGAAGGAGTGCCGTTAGAAAGTGTCCGCCGTTCTGAGAATTGTCCGTTTACATATTTCCATGAATCGAATACATTCAGAGCGTAATCGATGCCGAGTGATTGAATCTTCGATGTCAGAATTGGAGGTCAGAATTGGAGGAGTAAGCATGCCAGCATGGCTTCATGAGTTGAAACGAAACTACGAGCGTAGGAAAGCGCTATATTGGATGGTTATTCCAGGCGCGCTGACCTACTTGATTTTTAAGTACTTGCCTATGTATGGAGTGATCATTGCGTTTAAGCAGTTTAATCCTTATGGAGGAACAGCGGCCATATGGAACAGTCCCTGGGTCGGCTTTCATTGGTTTCAGATTCTATTTGGGCAAAAGGATTTCTGGATACTGTTCCGAAATACGGTGACGATCAGCTTCTATTCCATCCTCATCGGCTTTCCGATTCCCATTATTCTGGCCATTCTGATTAACGAGATACGGAGCCTGAAATTCAAGAAAATCTCGCAAAGCTTAATTTATTTGCCGCATTTTTTATCCTGGGCGGTCATTAGCGGAATTCTTCTTGAGTTCCTTTCCCCTAATGGCGGTCTGATCAATAATGTGCTCGCCCTGTTCGGCGCAGAGCCTGTCTTTTTTCTCAACGATTCAAGATTTTTCAGGCCCATTCTAATCGGAGCAGGAATATGGAAGGAGATGGGTTGGGATTCCGTCATTTTTTTAGCTGCTATTGTCGGTATTGACTCCACGCTGTATGAAGCTGCCATCGTCGATGGCGCGAATAAGTGGAAGCAAATTTGGCATGTCACTTTACCGTCCATCTTTCCAATCATCTCCATTCTGCTTATTCTTTCAATAGGCCGAATTATGGATACAGGCTTCGAATCCATTTATACGTTATATAATCCAAATGTATACAATGTAGCAGACGTTTTTTCAACTTACATTTATAGAGTCGGCATTGGCGAAGGACAGTTCAGCTATATTACAGCAATGGGGCTATTTCAAAATATATCGAATATGATCCTTCTGATTGTTGCCAATCGGCTTTCAAAATCGATCAGCGGGAATGGCATCTGGTGACAGGGAGGCGAAAAGAGAATGGTTTCAAGGGGCGAAAAAATATTTATCGGCGTCAATTATTTCGTAATCACGTTCATATGCATCACTATGCTCTATCCGTTTCTCCATACGCTTGCTATTTCGATGAGCGGCCCCTCCCCGATTAAAAGCGGTCTCGTCTATTTGCTGCCCAAAGAGATCCAACTGGCTTCTTACAAGTATATTATCCAAAGCAAAATTTTTTGGCGCGGATTCCTGTTAACGGCATTCATCACGGCAGCGGGAACGGTCTACTCCCTGCTCATGACTTGCTTGCTCGCCTATCCATTATCGAAGAAGGATTTCAAATTGCGGACTCCGCTTACCTTCATGATCGTCTTTACGATGTTTTTCAGCGGCGGATTAATTCCCGAATATTTTTTATACAGATCCCTGCATCTCTATAACACCATTTACGTTTATATTTTGCCCGGCGCGATCGCGACGTGGAGCTTGCTCATCCTGCGGAATTTCTTTATGCAAATCCCGGAAGAAATCGAGGATTCCGCCTTTATTGACGGAGCGGGCGAATTTGCGATCTTGTTCAAAATCATTCTCCCTATCGCTCTGCCTGCCGTTGCGACCATTACGCTTTGGTATGCGGTAGGCAAATGGAATACGTACGATCAATCCTTGTATTTTACGTCATCGGAGAGATTGAGAACGTTGCAGGTTGTTTTAAGAAATGTCATCATGGACCAAGAAAATATTACGCAAAGCTCCCTCAATAGCGATCAATTGCGGGCCTTAACAAGCCAATCCCTGAAAGCAGCATGGATCATTTGTACGACCTTGCCAATTGTTTGTATATTCCCTTATTTGCAGAAGCACTTCGTTAAAGGCATTATCGTTGGTTCATTAAAAGGCTAGACTGAATGAATTACCTGCAGGAATATGGATTAAGCCCATTGAACAATTAAGTATCTACTAGAAGTACGACAGGGTCTGGATATGCATCCTTTAATATGGTGGAGGAGTGAATGCAAATGCACAATGCTTGCAAAAAAACTATGATTTTCATAGTTATGTCCGCATGGATCGCTGGACTGATAGGAGGATGTACATCCTTGAATACCCCGTCTATTCTCCAGCCGCCTTCGACGAACGTTTCGGCTCCTCCTCAAAGTTCGCCGTCGGCAGATGTCGCTTTCGAGAATGCACCTGTAGTCAAAATTATGAAAATAGATAATACGGCAGCCCAGAGAGCCGAGTCAAAGCTGCACGAAAAGGATAATCCCTATTCACGTTATATTTTTGATAAGACAGGGATTAAGGTGGTCATAGACAGGCAACCGGCAAACGGATATGAGCAAAAAGTACAGCTTGCGCTTGCCTCGCCCACGAGCATTGACCTGATCTTCCTGGATTACTCTTCTGCCAAATGCATGAATATTGCGAGGTCCGGTGCGCTGGCTTCGGTAAACGATTATTTGGATAAATACACAAACGTGAAAAAGGTTTACAATGACGAATATTGGGAGAGCACTACCTTCGATAAAAACAAGTATTTGATCGGGTCCATGTATCTGTTTCCGCGAGCCAACGTAGCAACTCTGATCCGTCAGGACTGGCTGGATAAATTAAATTTGAAAATGCCCAAAACCGTTGACGATCTATATCAGGTTGCCAAAGCATTCAAAGACAATAAACCGGATGGACAGCTTACGTTCGGCTTGACCGGCCGAAAAAATTTCTCTTATTTCTATGCCGTCAGCGCGGCTTATGGCAACCCAAGCGCTAATCCGGAGAAGCCTTACCTGTATCTAGATAAGCCACAGAAAAAAGTCGTTCTTTGGCATACCACAGCTGCAGCCAGACAATATTTTATCCAAGTGCAGAAGTTTTGGAATAATGGCTTGATTGATAAAGAAAGCGTAACCAATTCAAGCGATCAATTCTGGAACAAAATCAATAGCGGGCAAGTTGGGATCATCAGCCATCAGGCTGCCAGCACGGGCTGGCTGACAACGAGCATAAGGCAAACGCAGAAGAACAACCATGCTTTGCTGACGATCATTCCTCCGCTCACAGGTACAGGCCTGAAAAATCCTTTTGGCACGGAAGGAACCTATGAGATTACCGAGCCCTTCGACGGATTTTATGGTATACCGAAAGGCAATAAAAATATAGACAATGTTATGAAGGTGCTTAATTTTTTTACTTCCAGAGAAGGGATGGAATTTACAAAATACGGCATTGAAGGCACAGAGCATGATGTCGTTGGCGGCAATAAACAATTATCGAAGGCAAGATCGCAGAAAGTAAGTTTTATTAGCGATTATTATTTAACGGGGGACCCGGAGCTATTGAAGACAGGAGAATATTATGATTTGGCTGTAAAGGATTTGGGCGGTGGCGGCGATCCATCCTGGGATCCCGAGCGGGATGCCATCGTCAGAGTCAAGCAAGCTTTTAGCCTGTCTACACCTACATCGGTTCCAAATCAAAGCTGGGGGCTGATCATTCCAAGATTGTTGGAAGAAGATAAATATCCGGATTACAATTCCGCCATTACAGCGCTGTATATGAAAATGGTTACTGGGGAGTATGATGCAGCCAAAGATGTCGATTGGAACAAATATCTCAGCGATGTGGATAAAACGGGCATTAATGTGATCCTTCAAGCCAAGGAAGCTTATCTGAAAGTGAACGCGCCGCAATTTTTCAACTAAACCTTAGCGAAACAAGAGAAAGACCGAATCGTTCGTCATTTGTCCTTGCTACTAAATCTATCTCTTTATGAGGGAATGGAGAAACATATGAACTTGCCCGTACTAATGCCGGAACCGAACCAATTGAGGTTGAAGAGCGGCTATTTGCCAATTGGAAACACCGATCTTGTCCATGTAACCCCGGAAGTGGTTCTGCATTATCCGGAGTTGATCCAAGTGATGAATGACACCCTAGGTACCAATTTCAGTGTTCATTCGTATAAGGACAGCTGTAAAATAAGCGTAGTCTGGCTGTCCGATCAGCAATTGAAAGACGAATCATATCTCATTCATTGCGATATGGACGGGATGAGGATTGCCGCCAAAGACCGGAAAGGTTTCTTTTATGCCATTCAAACGGTGCGACAATTGATTGTGAAGCGATCGGACCATCAAATTGTATTTAAGAATGTCGAAATATTCGATTATCCGCATGTTGCTCAAAGAGGCGTCCACATTTATTTGCCCGCAAAAGAACAAATGGACTATTTTAAAAAGTTCGTAAAAGGGTTGGCCAATCTGAAATATAACCGCATCTATGTAGAAGTGAGCGCTATGGAATACAAACGGCATCCGGAAATCAACACATCCTGGATCCAATACGCAGAAGATCTCAATGAATTCCCAGAGAAAGCAAAGCTGTACCAAAACGCTTTTAAATATATGAAAGACAGCATCCATATCGAAAACGGAGGGGGCAACATAGTAAGTCAAGAAACGGTGAAGGAGCTGATTAGGTACTGCAAGGCGCATATGATTGAAGTGATTCCAGAAGTTCAATCGCTCAGTCATTGCGACTATCTCGTTATTCCGCACAGGGAAATTGCAGAAAGGCCGTATGATCCTTATCCGGACACGTATTGTCCGATGAACCCGCGCAGCTATGAGTTGCTGTTCGATGTCATGGATGAAGTCATCGAAGTGTTCGAACCGAATACCGTCCATATCGGGCATGACGAGTGGTATTCCTATTGTGAATGCGAGCGGTGCAAAGATTGGGACCCGGCGGATCTGTTTGCTTATGACGTTGGAAAAATTCACGGGTATTTGGCGGCCAAGGGCATCCAAACCGAAATGTACGGCGAAAAGTTTTTAAACGCGCATACGCTTGACGGGAGAGGACAAGGGGGCGCGTTCAAAGTAATCGAAAGCTATGAAGTCTCGAAAATCTTCTCGTATAGAGGTGCCGTGTACCCCGCATTGCACAAAATCCCGAACGATATTACTTTGTTTCAATGGTACTGGTCGATTGAACCGACAGGCTTTGAACAGTTCAAAAAACGCGGAATAAAGGGCATATGCAACAATTTTATGGGACCGGATGTACGCGATTGGGACCTGTATTCGAGAATGGACAACGTTATTGGCGGGGTGTGCTCCCACTGGGATGCGGTAGAGTTGGATAATATGGCCCGCGACGGGTTTCTGTTTAATGTGATTTATTCGTCTTTTCCATTTTGGAACGAGACCTACAACCATGATTCGTATGCTTGCGTCAGGGATTTGACGATCGCATACTCGCCGGATTTCTTACAGATCCTTAGCGGCGTCACCCTTCCTTCCCGCTCGAAGAGAGAGTATGAAACTATCCCCGTCCTAGTCAGGCACGAGCAGAAAGAGAAGTATTACCTAAAAACCTCGGCGTTGGAAATCCGAAATTTCCTGCATACGCATGTAGAGCATGAAGTTGGGTCTTACCGTTCCAAGATCAATCGTTATACGGTAGCCCAGACGTTCAGAGTAGCTATCATAGAGGAAAAGGCGGATAGTATTGTTTTCACCCACAACACGAATGCGGATATTCCTTTCCGGTCAGCCGATCATGGCTATAAGAAGGAGGACTATTTAATCGGTACATACACAGTGAACTATGAGGACGGGGCCACGTCTCTGATTGACTTGTATTTTGGCCATAACATAGGGAATTCCGGTGCAGATTGGGGGAGAAATGAATCGTCCAAGTATGCATACAGCACGAATATTTGTTTTCAGCAGGCGACTTTGTTTGCATGGCCTAGAATCATTGGCGAGAACGACAAGGGCTACCAAACGGTTTACGACTATGAATGGGTGAATCCGCATCCAGATAAGTTGATCACGTCGATTTCCCTAGCGGCCAACAACCTCGGCAAGCCCTTCAACATCCTGATTTATGGAATGACATGTGTGGCATTAAAGCGCAAAAATAAAAATTAACAAGCATATATGAGCAAATAATCGAAAGTAATCTAAATCTATATATGGAAATTATTTAAAATACGAGTACGCGATGCAATGTTTTACCTATATAATCCACAATTACATTGATTTCGGGAATGGGGAATGAAGTTATTGACAAGGGAATGTTTTTAAACTAATCTGTAATCGAGCAGAAATAAACATTATTGAGTGTATGTGAGCTTATACTCAATATAGATGAATTTGTCACCAAAGAAAGCGAGGAATGATAGTCGTTGCAATATTGTGCTGGAAATAGGATTCAATCGCGAGCGTTACGTCTTTTGCAACCCGGAGAAGTACAAGAAGTATCGATGTTCTATGAGCTGCGAGATGGACAAGTGGCCGTCGAACCCAGGATCGGAAGCATTTGTCATGCGGATTTGCGGTACTTTACAGGTCAACGCAGACCAGAGGCACTTGCGCGCAAGCTTCCTATGGCCCTTATTCATGAAGGTGTTGGTACAATAATAGAGAGTCGATCCGAAGGCTTCCATAATGGGGATCGTGTTATTATCGTACCGAACCTGCCGGGTCATGTTTATGACGGGATCAGCCCTGAAGATTGTTGCCCATCCTGTCGAGCTGGAAATGGGGATAATTATTGTGAGAGAGGACAATTCCTGGGGAGCGGGAAGGATGGAATCGCACAAAGTCGTGTTGTGTTACCGGCGGAATGTGTCATCGCGGTTCCGACTGAAGTTCCCGACGATATTGCCGTACTCGCAGAGCTATGTTCAGTATCCTACCAGGCATTAAGCCGAGTAGCCAACAAACTTAGTTGGGCGAGAGTTGCCGTTTTCGGTGATGGACCGGTTGGGTACTTGACGGCTGCTATGCTCCATCATATTTATGGAGTTGGTACAGATAGACTCCAAGTATTCGGAGCAATTCCAGACAAATTGGATAACTTCAAGTTCGCCCAAACCGATCTCGTCCAAGAATACGATTTCAATAACAGTAAACCATTTGATATTGCAGTTGAATGTACAGGGGGCCGTTTTTCAGAAAGTGCGGTTAATCAAGCAATCGACATTCTCTCGCCTGGCGGCGTGCTGATTCTGATGGGCGTAACCGAGGAGCGGGTGCCGATCAACACACGAGACGTTCTGGAGAGAGGCATCACTATGATTGGCAGCAGCCGAAGTTCTGCAGCAGATTATTATCCAGTCGTCAAAGCGATGCGAGACCCTGCTTGTCAGGAGACTTTAAGAAGAATATTGCCGAATGAACATATAGAAGTGCGGGGAGCGGAGCAATTCACGGCAGCAATGGAAGAAGCTGCAGAACACCGCGGTTGGAAAAAAACAATACTGGCCTTCAACTGGAAATAACCTGTTCCTCATAGTGCTGTTCCTGCATTACTTCGAAATACTTGGATATAATGGAATCATACTTATTAGAATGCAAAAAACAAGAGGGCTGTATCGAGCAGTGGAAATTCACCTGCTTCGAAACAGTCCTCTTTCCTATGTGTCAGAACGCTTCTTCTTAAGCTCCCGCAGCGAGTAGAAGGTGCCTCTCCAGTAAATGCCGCCCCGCCGGAGCGTCAGATAGACAGACCGGCCAAGGACGTATACAAGCAGGCAGACGGTGAAAGGAAAGACGATCACCTCGCGCAGTCCAGAGTCTTTGGTCAATCGCCGTGTACTTACTATATATAGACTGATAGCAATCGCAGCGCTTAATGCATAAGCCGCTCGTGACCAACCCGGCATGATCCAAAGGCCAATGAATGGATAGGCGAAGAAGAGCAGCTGTCCAAGCATCCCTGCAAGCGCGTAGGAGAAGCGATAACGGAATCCAGAGAAGAAGTTCTTCTCGAGACCTAATACGGCGCTCCTCAGATCCGGATACCATTCCACTTCCAAGTGGTCATTACCGGTTACGAATCTTTGCACATACATCCCTTTCTTCACCCGATATCCGAGCTGCAAGTCGTCGTCCGGCTGCAGAGCGAAAGCCTTGTGAGTACCAATGCCTTCGTAGGCTTGACGACGAATAAGATTGAAAGCGCCGATCCCCATCCCATGGCGATGCTGATGATCGATATTCGCTCGCCAAGGACGAATGAATAGGCACAGGGAGAACAAGAAATAGTGAACGAATGCTCGAAGCCAGAAGGAGCGCGATTTCATATAAGGGCTCATCGTTACATGATCAGCACCTTGCTTATCGGCATACGCTATAGCATCACGCAAAGTATGGGGTTGAAACTTCACGTCAGCATCGGTAAACAGCAAATAGTTCCCTTTAGCTTGTTTGTAGCCTTGATACAAGGCGTGGTTTTTACCGAGCCAGCCTTCCGGCAATGTAGTAATATGTATAATAGTAAGCCGGATGCGACTCTCGGGCATACTCTCCGACCACTTTCGCAGCTCCTCCAGCTTCCGCCCGGTGGAGTCTTGGGAGCGATCATTGACTGCAATAATTTCGAATCGGCCATAATCTTGCTTCAACAGATGCTGTACGGTGTCACGAATTGTAGTTTCTTCTTCCTTAGCAGCAAGGATGATCGAAACAAGCGGTGTTTTAGACGGCGCATTCGAGCTTCTTGGCAATGGCCTGAGAAGCTTAATACCGACCAAGGTTTGAATTAGCATAAACATCCAGTACAGCAATGTAACAGTGGCAGCAGCTTCCCAAACTGACATAACGGCGTCCTCCTCAGGACTGGCAAAATGTTCTTAAAACTATTGTACCTTGTTAAGCCCTAGGAAAGGAAGAGCGCTTCATGAATCCAACTCATTCTAATCAGCCTCCTATGCAATCAAGCGAGCTTGATCTAATCGCTCAAACAGCTTCTTACCGACATAAAGTAAAGGGCGATAGGCTGATTGATTTTTTTCAGTCCATTCGTAAGGAAGGCGTAAGCCTGGAGCAGCTTATTTTCTTCTGTATCGGAACGGATCGGTCTACGGGTGATGCGCTCGGTCCATTGGTAGGCACTTTTCTTACAGAAGCAGGCTATACACGGGTTGTAGGGACACTCAGTAATCCTTGTGATGGAAGCAATATGGAAGCTCGGCTTGCTCAACTGCCCGCAGAAGGAATCGTCATCGCCATAGACGCATGTCTGGGCAAGCCTAACTCACTTGGACAATATCAGGTAGCCAATCTCCCCTTAGAACCGGGGAAGTCCGTGGGGAAGCGGTTGCCTGCTGTTGGTCATTACTCCATAGCGGCTATTGTTAATGTAGACGGCCCAAAGAAATATTGGATTCTGCAAAATACTTCCTTGCACCATGTTGTACAAATGGCCAAAGATATAACGGCAGCAATTATCACCGTATTCCCCATCGAAGAACAATAGCTCTTATCCGAATGCTGGATTCAAGGGATCAAATTCATGTTCGCCTTCTCCGAGGAATGCTTTAATCCTGCCTTCTCCTCGACGATAAACATTAGAGATTTGCCGAAATCCAGAGCCACCTTGCCCGTCTGCTCCGCGATGGCTGGAGCCAGGATGACTGCATTCACACCGCAAGACAGGAGGACGACGTCGAAGTCGTCCTTTCTTTTTCTCATCCTTTTTAAAGTCTTCTTGGTTTGTTGATAATCCTTGAAGTCAATTGTGAAAGCAATATTCAGCTTGTACGGTTTGTTACGCAATATTCGGCTAACCGGCGCTGCCCAACCGCTAATCAAAACGACCCGTTTGTCTCTCAGCAGGCTCCAGAATTCGTTCTTCTGGGCAAAAACCCGATTGACGAACGTATGACAGATTTGCTTCGGCTGAATGTTCAGCTGTTGGAACACTTTCTCCGTAAGCTCGCGCTTCAAGCTATCATCTGCACGAATAGGATCGTTATTCCAGAATGGAATACCCACAATATCAGCGCGGTTAATGCCGGATGCGAGCTCATCTCGCAGCTGCAAATTTGGCAGAGAAACGCCCTTCATGCCTTTGTTCGCCTGTATGGCCCACTTTGTCTGAAGGACTTGTTCCACAGTCATAGCGGTTTGTTGGGCAAGCACGATATTCTCGCCGTCTCCGACCCGAACAAGAGAGAAAGGTTTCTCCTCCTTAAGAGCCGTACGGACAGCCTTGAGTACATCGTTAACAGTAAAAAAAGCCCGATCCTCTACAATCATGTTGAAGTGTCCCTCCTTTTTTTCTTGTCCCAGGAATAATAGTTGATTAGAGGGATAGACGGCTTCATCATGGGAAGTTTCTGTTTTATGGATGTGTCATACAAGAATATACTTGTTCCAGGAAGGGAGTGTATGATATTTTCCTCGATTGGCCTCATGGAAAGGTCAAAGGACATGATGATGCGGTGATCCATTATTCTAGTCGTCAGGGCATATCTCTTATAGCTGCTTATTTCTTTGGACGCGTACAAATCAATCGTGATATTCGATCCGTTATAGGGATGAAGGACGCTGGCTAGATGGATGTTCTCATAGCTGCTGTCGTAGACCACGCTAGCTGAATCAAAGGGATCGAACTTGTACTTTTTTGGCCCGCGCCGGGACAGAGTAACTTGAAACAAGCTCGAGCCTTTCCGAAAATGAGTGCCGGGATCTCCGAAATTAGTGCTTAATGAATCGTAAGGATATACAAAATATTTATTGTGCTCCAGCATATATTTTGCATAATATTTTTTCCAGGACGTGTATGGCCACTTTTTAACGCTTCGCGATAAGGAAGGATTATCAAAGTTGTCTATCGCCATGCTTGATTGACTTTGATACCAGGTTGTATAGGACACCCACTGTTCAGAAGTCCACACCTGTCCCCAGGAAGTGGGAAGCTGACTGAAGAATACGTCATACATGCTTTGCAACGGTTCAAAGGGAAGCTTGGAGCTCTCATTGAAGCGCGGAGAATATAACGAAATACCGGCTATACGAGTGTCTTTTCTGTAGTAATCCATTGCTTGAAGCGCATAATTGTAGAAATCTGGGGATACATAAATATCATCTTCCAAAAGAATAATGCTTCCGTATTTGTGAGATAAATTACCGCATAGCATCACGTGCTTACGCAGTCCGAGATTATGCCTTTGACAAATGACTTGCTTGTCACCGTACTTCCAACCAAAAAGGCTTGCTGCTTCTCGTACATCCTGATTGGACTCGCCCCCATCGATGCTGATGATGAGTTTCACTTTATGATCCGGATAGGCAGCATTGGACAATGCGCGGAGACATCTCTCCAAGGCATGCTTTCGATTATACGCCACAACAACAATCACGAGCTCCTTCACCCTAATTTCACCGTCCTTTATACAGGGATTAGCGCAGTTCTACTCTGTAATCTATGCAGCTCTTAACTAACGTGATTGTCCGATAGACTATCTTTTTGCAGAAAAAAACGCACCTCAAACACCTCGGCAGCGAATGGTTCCGCCAGGGTGTTTGCGGTGCGGGCTAATGTGCCGCATTCAGTCTCGGTCATCTTCTAGCTTTGTCTTGTGCTCGGAAATAATCTCCAATCCTGCCGAAAATCGCGTATGTCACTACGGTCAATAAGTAAACAAAGTAAATGTTGTAGTAATGGATGTCGGAGAATATCTCAAGCAACCATACCGGAACACTGAACATAAATAAGAAAATGTTGTCGGGATCAACTCCCGAATAGTTAAACAAGCATAAAACAATCGCGAACAGAGTGAGGATCATCGTAGCTTTATACTTCATCGCAACCTCCAAGATGGTATAGGTTTGGAATGGGTCAGTTTGAGTACCTATAGTATGTGAAAATGGATCCTTTTCCATTCCTTCTCTATTATGGTTTCTTATCGAATCCACAAACAACGGAACCCGATGTGGACTAATGTATGATTTTATCCGCGCTACAGCGCAACGAGCCGAGCTCTGCGAAGCTGCAAAGCGGAAAATCCGCGCTACAGCGCAACGAGCCGAGCTCAGCGGAGCTGCAAAGAGGAAAATCCGCGCTGCAGCGCAACGAGCTGAGTTCTGCGAAGCTGCAAAGCGGAAAATCCGCGCTACAGCGCAACGAGCCAAGCTCAGCGGAGCTGCAAAGCGGAAAATCCGCTGCTTTTACTGATATAAGTCTAATCACAGCTTAGCCTTCTCCATCCGATATTCCCGTGGTGTTTGACCGGTTGTTTTCTTGAACGTGCGGTTGAACGAGTTCAAGTTGTTATAGCCAACCTGCTCTGCGATGTCCTGAATTCTTGCATCTGTGCTCAGCAAGAGCTCACAGGCTCTGCGGATGCGCACCTCATGGACATAGTCGAGGAAATTCTCCCCCGTCTTGTCTTTGAAATACGTGGACAAGTACCCTCCAGTAATGTCCAGCTTATCCGCCACGAGCTCCAATGTAATGTCCTCGCGATAGTGTTTCTCAATATATTCCTTCACGAAGCCTGTAATCGGGTCGCGCTCTTCCCGCTTGGCTCGCACCCTATCGGCGGCTAGACCCAGATACGCATCGAAGAACTTCGCGAGCTGCTCTGCCGAATGAATGCGGCGGAGCTGAGCTCCCGCGTCGCGCAAGCCGGCGATGCTCTCCGTGTCGATGCCGACCGCCGCGAGCACGCGCGACACCTTGCGGACGAGATCGTCCGCGAACTGCAAGAACTGCGCAGCGCTCGCCTCCTTGCGCTGCATGGACGCCAGTATGCGCTGCACGAGCTGGCGCACAGCGTCCCCGTGACCTGCTTGCAGCTGGGTCTCGAATTCATGCGCTTGCGCGGCAGACAATACCGAGGCCGCCTCGCCCTTCTGCTTAGGCGCGCCAGACACAATCTGCGTCCCGTTCTTCAGCTGACGCTGCTTCACAAGCTCGAGCACCCGCTCGTAAGCGGCCGTGTACGCGCCAGCTTGCTCAGACGGCTCGCTAACCGCGATGGTGAAATAACAGCTCTCTTGATCCTTGTCGAACTCCTGTTTCATCTCCTCAAGCACTAGGTCAAGCGCTGACGCCCCTTCTTCCAAGAATACAAGAGTCAGGATCTGATCATACTCGATCTGGAACGTATGAGAGTCAGGGAATGCCTCACTCATTGTCTTGCGAATATATTCCCGGAACAAATAGGTGACACGCTCTTCTGAAATTTCGCCCTCCGCCTGGAACTGAGAAGTAAAGGCTAGCTGAAACAGAACGAATACATACGGTTTATTACTATCGAACTCGAGCGTCCCAAGCTGCTTGTCCATGTTGTCCGGAATGCCTTTGAGCTTGTTCGTGTAGACGTAGGAGCGAAGCAAGGAATTTTTCTCGTCGAGATCCAGATGGATCGAATGCTGTACCTGCTGCATGTGATTTATCGCTTCGTTAATCACTTCGAACTCATTAGCTCTACTCTTCTGCGGTGCATTCGCATTCATACGTCTTAAGGACTCGATAATCCGCTGCACAGGATTGTTGAAGCGCAAGCTGAACAATACGGAAGTCCCGATGCTGATGGCGATAGCAACTAGCAGCAGAGTGATCAATGTGAAGTTCAAGCGTGAAACAATAGCCGATATATGGGCGTCCGGAACAATATTTATGTAGGTGATCCCAGTGGTGTCCCCTTTTTTATAGAAGAAATACTGCTCATTTTGTCTAATATATCCTTGCTTATCCGGAAGGGCAGGCATCTCACTGATCTCCTCAGCGTGATTGGAGAACAATACTTTCCCGTCCTGGCCGAGAATGACGATTTTCTCATTAATAGAGCGGTGAAAAGCGGTCACAAGCCGATCCGAGCGCAGCAGACTAACCATATGCAGATCGGGATAGAATCTATTCTTGGCCACAATCGGGATGAGCGGGCCCAGATCAACAGGCGATTGCTTCAAGGTTATCTCCAAGAATCGGGAGGCCGGATAAATCCGTGAGGTAAAGGGCTCTTTGAACTGTCCTTTCCAATAATCGTAGGAGTAACTCGGGCTGGAATAGAACTTGTTAAATGCTGTTTCGGGATCGGTGCTGCCTCCTTTGCCTAAGACCAAACGAGTAGATTCGAACACAACGAGGAAATCTTCTATATATAAGAGATCATTCGAAACCGTATTCAAGATATCCGTTCGCAGCTGATTGGCAATCTCATAGGAGAAATCGGGTTTGTTCAACAACTGGACCCGGTCTTTGGAGTAAAAGCTGTACATGAGCTTGATGACCAGGCTGAAATGATTCTCGAAGCCGTCAGTCGTATTGTTCAGATTCTGGGTATTGTAACGAATGATTTCTTCTCGAATCTGTTTGCGGAAGTAAGTGAAGGAAAGAAAGTTAAAAGAGGCCAGCAGCACAATAATAAGCATAAAGCTGAGCAGAAGTCTGCGGAATAGAGAGGAGCTCTTGTTTTTCAGCTTGAGGATTCGACGCATCATAACCTTTACTCCTTCCTGACCTACATCTAGAACTTGATTATGATCATATCATGCCCATGTTGGCAAGGAACTTGTCGATTATTCGAAAACCTAATCATATTACGATTTTTCCTCAAAACAGTGAAGTTATCGAAAAGAAAGCGGTTTCTTTTCCGTGAAATCTGTCTTAACATAGCACTTACAAAGGGATCGAACACAAGCAATAGCGTGAACGAAAACCGAGCTGAAGAGAAGACGGAGGAGAATTGGCGTATGGCAAACGGAGCGAATTCCATTACTATGAATAGACCAACTAACGCCGAACCGGCACCGGTCAAAAAGCAAACAAATCGTTTTCTCAAGAGATTGTCGAATAGCAAATACTTATTATTGCTCTTCTTACCTTGTCTTCTATATTACGCGGTGTTCAAATACGCCCCCATCGGCGGGATTATCATTTCATTCAAAAACTACAATTTATTCAAAGGAATCTGGGACAGTCCGTGGGTCGGGATGAAGTGGTACGTCATGTTTCTGCAAAATCCTGACTTCCTGGTTATCCTGAAAAATACATTTTTACTCGGTGTCTACAAGCTTGTCTTCGGATTCCCGGCACCTATCATACTTGCGCTTTTGTTACATGAAATTAAAAACGCTTTCTTTAAACGTTTTGTGCAAACGGTCAGCTATTTGCCTCACTTCATTTCTAATGTTGTCGTAGCAAGTATGGTCATTATGTTCCTGTCCCCGTCAAGCGGGATCGTTAATCAGATGATCCAATGGTTCGGTTTTGAGCCAATCAATTTCATGGTGAAGCCGGATTTATTCCGCTGGATCTATGTGGCATCCGAGATTTGGCAGCATGTCGGTTGGGAAACGATCATTTATCTGGCCGCGCTAACCGCGATTGATCCAGGGCTGTACGAGGCGGCGGAGATTGACGGGGCCAGCCGTTGGAAGCAGATGGTCCATGTAACCTTGCCGGGGATTGCGCCCGCTATTGTTATCCTGTTCATTCTGAATATCGGAAAAGTGCTTGAGATCGGCTTCGAGAAGGTGTTCCTTTTGTACAATCCTGCGATTTATGAGACTGCGGACATTATCAGTACTTACGTTTATCGAACCGGGTTGAATCAGGGCAATTACAGCTACGCGACCGCAATCGACCTGTTCGGAGGCATTGTCGGACTGATCTTCGTATATTCCGCTAATTATATGTCTCGCAAAGTTAATCAAACGAGCCTCTGGTAGGCACTCGCACTTGTAAAAGAAGGAGAGGTAACCTATGAGAAAGAAGCGTTTCAGCATCGCAAACATTTTTATCGTACTAACATTGCTCGGTCTAGTTATTGTAACCGCTTATCCTTTTATCTATATGATTGCAGTCTCCCTTAGTGCAGATATATACGTCATGAAAGGTGAGGTCTCGTTGTGGCCCAAGGGCTTTAATACGAAAATGTACGAGATCGTGCTTAAGGACCCGAGAATATTTACCGCTTACATGAACACTTTCCTTTATGTGATACTGGGTACGGTGATTTCCCTGACCGTCACAGCCATGGGCGCCTACGCCTTATCTCGCAAAGATATGATATGGAACGTACCGTTCACTCTGCTTATCGTATTCACGATGTTTTTCCAGGGCGGTATGATCCCTACATTTCTGGTTGTAAAAGGGCTCCATCTCGTCGATACGATCTGGGGAATGGTGTTGCCGACTGCAATCAGTACTTGGAATCTGATCATTATGCGCACTTTTTTCACTAACATTCCCAAGGAGCTTGAAGAAGCGGGTAGAATGGACGGCTTGACCGACATCGGGATCTTCACTCGAATTGTGCTGCCGCTGTCCAAAGCGGCCTTGTCTACAATCGGCTTGTTCTACGCAGTCGGGATCTGGAACAATTTTTACTCAGCGCTGCTCTATCTTCGATCACCTGATTTGTTCCCGCTCCAAGTAGTTTTGCGCAACATAGTACTGGCGGGCCAAGTCAATTCCAGCGAGGTCACAAGTGTGGACAGCCTGGTTGTGGAGGAATCTTTGAAATTCGCGACGATCATCGTGTCTACCGTACCTATTCTGCTAGTGTATCCCTTTTTGCAAAAATATTTCGTTAAGGGTGTCATGATCGGCTCCGTGAAAGGGTAATCTCCCCCAATAGGGTCTGATCTCCAATAGAAGATACCAAAGCTGCGACAAATGGCTCAACATTTTGAAAGGGGAATGGCTATGAAGAAATGGTTATCCATCGCACTATCCGCGACTCTGGCCGTAAGCGTGCTTGCTGGCTGTTCGGGAAAAGAGGAAGCATCTCCATCGGGTTCGACTGGAGATACGGGCAGCAAGTCGGCAGTGATCAAGAAACAGACGTTCAAGATGCTCGTGGAATCTCATCCAAGCTGGCCTTACAGTAAAGATTGGCCGGTCTGGAAAATGATTGAGGAGAAGACTGGAGCCACATTTGATGTGCAAGTGCCTTCCGGTAAAATTGATGACGCGTTAAGTCTGACCGTAGCATCTGGTGAAATGCCGGACATCATGTATACCCTGGACAAAAAGCTGGCTGATAAATACGGTCAACAAGGTGCGCTCGTTAACATTCTCGACTATGTCGACAAAATGCCCAATTTCAAGAAATGGTTGACCAAGTATCCGAACGAAGCGCAGAACTCTCTAGCTGCCGATGGCAAAATGTACATCTTCCCTAATGAAGGAATCAGCGAGACGAACCGCAACATCTGGATGTACCGCGAGGATCTTTTCAAGCAGCACAACTTGCAAATTCCCAAAACGTATGACGAGTTATATACGGTATTGAAGAAGCTGAAGGAGCTGTACCCGAACAGTTATCCGTTCGCTTTCCGTACTGGCGCTAACTTGCAAATCATGCGCAATCTCTCTACCAACTTCGTGACCAATGAGGATTTCTACTATGATTTTGATAAAAAAGTGTGGAAATATGGTCCAATCGAGGATAACTACAAAACGTTGGTAACATACTTGAACAAATTTTATAAAGAAGGCTTAATGCCGCCAGACTGGCTCACGACCGATGTGAAGCAGTGGCAGGATCTTGTCTCGACGAACCGCACGTTCGTAACAGTAGATTATATCGGCCGGATTGATAACTTCAATACGCCGCTGCGCAAAGACAATCCTAAATTTACAATGGCATTTATGGCTCCGCCTTCAGGTATTGCCGGCGCGCCTCAGAAAAATCCGTTCACGCATTTCAAAATTTCAGGTATGATGGTGGCATCTACATCCAAAAAAATCGATGATCTAATGAAAGCATTGGATTTTTATTATTCCGAAGAAGGCCGTACCATGCTCAGTTGGGGTAAGGAAGGCGAAACGTACAAGGTGGAGAACGGCAAGAAGAAATTCATCGAGAATTATGTAGATGTTGGAGATTTGCGTAAGAAAACAGGAGTTTCGACTAACGGTGCTTATACTTGGTTCGATTATGATGCCCATCTGTCACTAGCCACTCCTGAGCTGCAGCAAACGTACGTAGAAGCACGTAAGTATGACGCTGCGCTTGATCCGGAACCGCCTATGACGGAGAAGGAAATGGAAGTTATGACAACCACATATGCCGCAATTGTGAAGCATCGTGATCAGAATATCAGCAAATTTATTCTAGGGGAGCGTAACATCGCGGAGTGGGACAAATTCGTTGAGGAACAGAAGAAGCTTGGCGTGGACAAAGTGATTGAAGTGCATAAGGCTGCTTATGAGCGTACTTTGAAAAAGTAGGAGCAATTATAAATTGGAGCAGGCGGGGGAAACGAGGTGGATTCGTTTTCCCTGTCCCTTATGCAGAGCTTGAATGGATGTGCTCCGTGCTCTATTAAGTAGGAGGTTAGGAATTGAGCGGATTTGATGCTTTATATTATCCTTATTCATCACGCCGAACAGCTGTTTATGGGCGTCGGGGCATGGTTGCGACCTCACAGCCTTTGGCAGCGCAGGCAGGCTTGGAGATTCTTAAGCTTGGGGGCAATGCGATCGACGCTGCAATAGCGACTGCAGCAAGCTTGACAGTACTCGAACCGACTTCTAACGGAATCGGAGGCGATGCATTTGCGTTGGTATGGACTGGCGGCAAGCTGCATGGATTGAATTCCAGCGGACCTTCACCGGCCGGAATCTCGATTGAGGCGTTGAAGGCCAAGGGATTCGGGGCGATGCCGAAATATGGCATTATGCCGATCACGGTACCTGGGGCTCCTGCTGCTTGGGCAGAGCTGTCGCGCCGCTTCGGCAAGCTGCCTTTCGATGAGCTCCTCAAGCCGGCGATCCGCTATGCGGTGGAAGGCTTCCCAATCTCGGCCACCCTTGATTTTTTATTCGGATATGAGTTCGACAAGTTCGATGCGATGCAAAAAGGACCGGAGTTCGCCGGCTTGTACTCGACATTTATGCGGGATGGCAAGCGTCCTCGGGCAGGGGAATTGTGGCGTTTCCCCGATCATGCGAGGACGCTGATGCGAATCGCGGATAGCCGCTCTGAGGAATTCTATCGCGGAGAGCTGGCTGGGCGAATCGATGCTTTTGTGCGAGAGCACGGCGGATACTTGACGAAGGAAGATCTGGCCAGCTACCGACCGGAGTGGGTAGATCCTGTCCGTACGGACTACCGCGGGTATGACGTGTGGGAGATTCCGCCTAACGGTCATGGAATGGTAGCGCTGATGGCTTTGAATATGCTGCGCGGGTATGAGTTCGATGCTGGCTCGCGGGACAGTGTGGATACGCATCATAAGCAGATTGAAGCGATGAAGCTTGCTTTTGCGGATGGTCAGCACTACATTACCGATCGGGCGCACATGAAGATTAGCGTGGACGCGATGCTGTCTGAGGCTTATGCTGCTGAGCGCAGAGCGCTTATCGGGGAAACGGCGATTATGCCGGCACCTGGAACACCTCCGCAAGGAGGCACCGTGTATGTTGCAACGGCTGATGAAGAAGGCAACATGGTGTCGTTCATTCAGAGCAACTACATGGGCTTCGGCTCGGGTGTTGTGGTTGAAGGTACAGGAATCGCGCTGCAGAACCGCGGCAGTGATTTCTCCTTGGATCCGACACATGCAAATGCCCTGGCTCCTGGCAAAAAATCTTACCATACAATTATTCCAGGCTTCCTTAGCAAGGATGGCGAGCCTGTCGGTCCATTCGGCGTAATGGGCGGTTACATGCAGCCGCAGGGTCACCTCCAAATGGTGATGAACACGGTGGATTTCGGGCTGAATCCGCAAGCAGCACTTGATGCTCCGCGCTGGCAGTGGAAGGAAGGCAAGACGATCGAAGTGGAGCCAAGCTTCCCAGATCATCTGGCGCAAGCGTTGGTGCGGCGCGGTCATCACATTGTGCGGTCGGCGCATCCGTTCAACTTCGGCCGCGGCCAGATCATCTGGCGCAATCCGGAGAGCGGCGTGCTCGTCGGCGGCACTGAGCCGCGAACGGACGGACATATTGCGGTCTGGTGATTTGTTGCGATGATGTGTTGTTTTTTGATTGGCTGGCTGGCTGGCTGAGTGAGTGGTCTCGGAATGGGCAGGCGTTTGTTTAGCACTCCTTGTGCGGCATTAGTTAAGCAAACCTTACTATTAGTGAGGATAAATTAACTAATTCGTCATGTAGATAGGTGTCGGAAGGAAATAATTAATCTAACTTAACTAATTCGAAAGATTAGTTTACTAATACTTAAGTTTGCTTCACTAATTGTGTTATTGGTAATCAGAAGGGTGTGCGAGGTAAGTGAGGTGGACGAGATGAAACACAGCTTGGATTGGAGCTTGCAGCGGGATATATTTATCGGATTTCTGCGTTCGGGCTTATTAGGATACGGCGGAGGTCCTTCAACAATTCCGCTCGTCCATCGCGAGGTCGTTGAGAAATACCGTTGGATGACGAATGATGAATTTGCGGACGTGCTCGCGCTAGGTAATACTTTGCCAGGGCCAATCGCAACGAAGATGGCGGGTTACATCGGGTATCGGTTAGCGGGGATCTTCGGACTGATTACTGCCTTGATCGCTACGGTGTTGCCAACCGCTATCGCAATGATCGCCCTTATTGGCCTTTTGTCGGCTTTCCGTGATTCGCCAGTGGTGGCTGGGATGACGGAAGCGGTAGCTCCCATTATCGCTGTCATGCTGGCATCGATGACCTGGCAATTTCTCAAGCAATCGAAAAAAGAACTGGGCTGGATGGGCTGTTCCTTATTGGCGGCAGGCAGCTTGCTTCTATATGGTCTGCTTAAGGTGCACCCTGCTTTTATCATCCTCGCATTGTTGATCGCAGCGTTGCTCGGGAATCCCGCATCTTTGTGGAAGGGCATGGGGAAAGGCGGCAAAGGCGCGAAGCAGAAGGAAACAGGGAAGAGCACGGCATCCATGTAAGCTTTCGGGCCTATTGCGATTTAACACGGAAAACCCGTGGTAAACGCCGCCAATGGCGCTGCGCAGGCGAAATACAAGGAGGGAGGATCCGCCGCATGGAGTTGTTTTGGCATTTGTTTCTTGCTTTTTTGATCCCTTCAATTGTGGGCTACGGCGGCGGACCGGCATCCATCCCGCTCATTCAGAATGAAGTGGTAGACCGTTATGGTTGGTATACGGTTGAACGTTTCGGGGAATTGCTCGCCATGGGCAATGTCTTACCGGGACCGATTGCAACGAAGATGGCGGCTTACATTGGGTATGATTATGGAGGAATCCCGGGGGCTTTGGTGGCATTGTTTGCTACTGTCGCACCTTCGCTCATTATCATGATTGCTCTTCTGCAGCTCTTATATCGTTATCGCAATGCACCGCGAGTGAAGCGGATGACGGCTTGGATTCGTCCTACAGTTGCCGTGTTGTTAGGTTTGCTTGCTTATCAGTTTTTTGTGTCTTCCTGGCAAGGTGCAGGATTGTGGCACACATTGGTGCTGGTAGCAGCGTCGGTGTACTTATTAGAACGAAAAAAGGTGAATCCGGCGTATGTGATTGCTGGAGCACTAGTATATGGCGCTGTGCTCTTGTCTTGATTTACCATCCTGTCGAAGAATCGGAGTGACCTTGTATGCGGTTGAAAATGTTACACCTGGGCACATCCCGCTCAAGGATGCCAGTAGACGGTTTGTTCATAGAGGAGCTTCAGAAGCTTGGCGATCTAACGATTATTCGCAATGGGAATGAGATGACTCCCGCGCAGAGAGCAGATCTGATACGCCAGCATCAAATTCTCCTCACCATGTGGGGTGCGGCTCCTGTTCCAATTGAGGTCGCAAGCAACCCAGGTCAGCTTGAGTATATCTGCAATATTACGGGCGAGATGACGAGCTGGATCCCGCTCGAGATTATTGAGTCGAATATTCCCGTGACGAATTGGGGCGATGCGCCAGCTGATGAGATTGCCGAAGCGGCCATGACACTGCTTCTAGCCATAGTCAAAGAGCTTCGCCCTCAGGTGAAGCATATTGAAGGAGGCGGTTGGCGGCTGGACGGTCGCCCTCGCGGTTCAATCAAGGGGCTTCAGGTAGGCATTTACGGCCTGGGTGTTATTGGGCGCCGTTTCGTTGAGCTTCTGCGCCCATTCGGTGCGAAGCTTACTGTATATGATCCGTTCGTCAAAGAGCTGCCGGAAAGCTGCAAGCGAGCTCATACTTTGGAGGAGTTATTCGACAGCTCCTTAGCAATAGTCGTTCACGCGGCTTTGACACGGGAGACACGCAGCTCGATCACAGCAGAGCTGCTTGCCCGGCTGCCGGATCACAGTGTCATCATTAATACAGCACGGGGAGAAATCTTCGATCAGGATGCTTTATTCGCTGAGCTCGAGAGCGGCAGATTGCGTGCTGGTCTTGATGTTCTGGCGGGCAACGATGAGCTTGAATCCGAGCATCCTGCCAGGCGATGGGATCATTGCGTGTTCACGGCACATACGCTGGCCAAAGTGAATTGGAACCTGCCTCCGCTGCTCCCGCGCGAGGTAATCTGTCTAGACAATATCAGACGACATATGAACGGAGAGCAGCTTCGCTTTCGAATGGATCGCGGCCGCTACATGCTCAGCACGTAATAAAACCCTGTTACTTCCAGGATCGTAGAAAGGAAGGAATAATCATGAAGTCGGACATCACCAAGTTCGCCCTGATCGGAGCAGGGGTTATTGCTCCCCAACATGCTCGGGCGATTGTTGCGCATCCCCAAGCGCAGCTTGCAGCCGTCGTCGATAAAGATATAGACAAAGCCCGTAAGCTGGCAGAGGAGTTCAACATTCCGTACATCTATACAGACATAGAAGAGATGCTTAAGAATGACGAGATCAGTGTCGTTAACATTACCGTACCGAGTGGGCTTCATGGGCAACTGAGTGTGGCCGCAAGCCAAGCTGGGAAGCATGTGCTTTGCGAGAAACCGTTGGAGATCAACAGCGAGCGTATGACCGAAATGATCCAGGCAGCACGCGGGAACAATGTGAAGCTGGGCTGTGTGTATCAACGCCGGTTCATGCCTGCTGCCGCTGCTGTGAAACAAGCGATACGTGAGAATAAGCTTGGGAAGCTGGTGCTTGGCGATGTGTACCAGAAGTATTACCGCAGCCCGGAGTACTATCGCAGCGCGGGCTGGCGCGGCACTTGGGCGATCGACGGCGGCGGAGCCTTGATGAACCAAGGTGTCCACGGGATCGACCTGATGCTGTGGCTAGCTGGTGAAGTGCACTCCGTATTCGCTTACTCTGCTCCGTTAGTAAGAGAGATTGAGGTAGAAGATACCGCAGTAGCTGTAGTGAAATATAAGAATGGCGCTTTCGGTGTCATTCAGGGCACTACATCCGTCTACCCGAATCAAGGGGCTCGTTATGAGCTTCACGGAGAAAAGGGAACGATTATTTTTGACGATGATGGTATCCGCCAGTGGAAATTTATTGACCATGATGAAGCCGCTCCAATTGTAGAAGGAAGGATCAGCTCCAAGACAGACCCGACCCAGATAACGAAAGACGGTCACTACATTCTCGTAGATGATATGATCTCCGCGATTCGAGAAGATCGCGATCCTCTGATATCAGGAGAGGAAGCTCGTAAAGCGGTGGATGTTATTCTGGCTATCTATGAATCAGGACGTACGGGAAAAGAGATCGTGTTGTAGGTTGCAGCTAATAGGGAAGGAGAAATCACACTTTGAGTAACGCATTGAGAATAGGCATGATCGGATTAGACACATCCCATAGTAGAGCTTTTACAAAGCTGCTTAATGATGAGAATGCACCGTTTCACGTGGGTGGCGGTCGAGTAACGATAGCTTTTCAGGGTGGATCTCCTGATTTTGAGCTGAGCTGGTCCAGGGTAGACAGATTTACAACAACCGTAAGAGAGGAGTACGGGGTTAAGATCACGGATCAATTGGAAGAAGTGGCTGAGCAGTCGGACGCGATCTTACTCACCTCCGTCGATGGTAGGGTACATTTGGAGCAATTCCGAGCTATTGCCCCTTTCGGCAAGCCGGTCTTTATCGATAAACCATTCGCGGTCACTTCCTCAGATGCTGAAGCGATCATGGCGCTTGCTCGTGAGCACAGTGTCCCTGTGATGAGCTCCTCCTCGCTCAGATACGCGGAAGATCTTGTTATTGCTCTGCAGGACGGGGCGAGAGGAGATATTATTGGCGCCGATTGTTACGGTCCGATAGAATTACAGCCTACCCAACCGGGGTTATTCTGGTATGGTATTCATTGCGCCGAGATGCTGCATGCCATCCTGGGACGCGGTTGTGTGCAGGTAACGGCCATCGCGAACGATCACTACGAGGGTATTACAGCGTTGTGGGCAGACGGTCGGATCGGTACGATACGCGGGAACCGCAAAGGCAACCGCACCAATGGAGCATTAATTCATCGTACCAATGGCACGCAGTTCGTGGATGTAGGGAACCATCCAAAACCCAAGTATGCAGGATTACTTGAACGAGCAATGGACATGTTTCGGACTGGGAAACTTGGCATCGATCCAGAAGAGACGCTCGCTATTGTTCGTTTCCTTGAAGCAGCTAATGAAAGTCGCGCAACGGGAAAGACCGTTTACTTATAGGCCCTTTTAGCCTGCTGATTGTAATATGAACTAGCCATTTTTTGTATGGTGTTTATAAGATGCTCCTCCAAACAAAACGACCGTCCGGTTCCCGGACGGTCTAGTTTCGTTGCTCCCGGCAAATGCGCCCTATTTCTACACCAACCACTGGTCTCCCCATTTCTGGACCTCTGCCATTACATCACGGAGGGCGCGACCTTTATCGGTTAGATCGTATTCGATACGGATCGGCATCTCAGGGTAGACTCTGCGGATAAGGACACCTTGCTGCTCCAGTTCTTTGAATCTCTCTGTGAGCATGCGGTCACTCATACCTGGAATCATATTCGAGATATCTTTAAATCGTAATGGTCCGTTCATTAATACTTGAATAATGAGACCGGTCCATCGTTTACCCAAAATCTCAAAAGCGGTTTCGAACTTGGGACAAAGATGCATTGGGTGTGCTGAGTCCATGGAATCCATGATTATCATCTCCTGAAATAATTATAACATAGTTACTTGACAAAAGTAAGTGTCCGCGATATTATACTAACATAAAGTAAGCAACAAACAAAAAATATGATGAAAAGGAGATGCTGCTTTATGTTAAGCTTAGGATTACTTATTATTCGTATCGTGATCGGACTGACATTCATTGGTCACGGTGTTCAGAAATTATTTGGTTGGTTCGGCGGCTACGGCCCAAAAGGTACAGGTGGATGGTTGGAATCCATCGGTATTCGTCCAGGTATTCTGATGGCCGTTCTGGCTGGTTTGCTGGAGGTCGGAGGAGGCATACTATTCGCAGCAGGCTTCTTGACTCCTCTTGCAGCGGCCATTATTATTGTTACAATGTTAGTAGCCATCATTAAAGTACATGGAAGTAATGGCTATTGGGTCACTGCAAACGGGATTGAATACAACGTAGTGCTCATTGCAGTTTCATTAGGTGTCGCATTCGCAGGAGCTGGCATTTACTCCATCGATCACTTGCTATTCTAAACTTGCTCAATCTAATCTTAAAGGAGATGTTATTATGTTACAAGTATATCCTTCTTCCAGTCGTTACTCCGCTGACCACGGGTGGTTGCAAAGCCGCTTCGGATTTTCATTTGCCGAATATCGGGATCCTGCCAACATGAATTTTGGTCCGCTTCGCGTATTCAATGATGATATTGTTCAACCTGAGAATGGATTCGGTATGCATCCTCATAGAGAGATGGAAATTGTGTCCGTTGTGCTCAAAGGCCGGATCCAGCATGAAGACAGCATGGGTAACAAGGAAATTCTTTTACCTGGAGAAATTCAACGCATGACGGCTGGAACTGGAATTACCCATTCGGAGGTCAATCCTTCCAAGGATGAAGAGCTGCACCTGCTTCAACTATGGTTCTTGCCAGATCAGAGTCGACTCGAGCCTTCTTACGAGCAGTTCGCTTACGATCAAGCCGCCATGCACGGAGCTTTGCTTCCCGTTGTATCGAGTAAAGCCCATTCCGAACACAGAGTCGCTCATATTCATCAGGACATGACCTTATACTTGTCTCGCTTGGATGCGGGTGAACGGATCACATTCAATCAAGATAGTTCCCGCAGAACGTACGTCTTCAACATAGAAGGGTCTCTCTCTATTAACGGACAGTTGCTGCAAGAGCGAGATTCTGCAAGAAGCACAGATGAAACAACAATAGACCTGGTTGCCGCCGCGGATAGTTATTTCATGTTGATTGATCTGCCATAATGTGTGCATAATGGATTAGACAATAATCGGTATGGAGTTAACCTGTCGGGAGTGGACCAATCAAGTGGGATTAAGCAGCGATTTACGCAAGTTGTTGATCATGAATATTGTAGCACAAGTGATATATATCTACATCGGCATTTTCATTAATTTGTATATTTGGGAAGACGGCAAGAAGATCTCCGATATAGCACTATTTAATATGTCCTTGTTCATTGGTTGGAGCATTGGGTTCACACTTGGAGCACACTTGATGACGCGTTATTCCATTCGCCTCGTTTTCGCCTTATCAGCGATAGCGGGGCTGGTGGTGTTTACTTCCCTTTCATTTCTTCATTTGGATAATCGGATCCTGTGGATTGTTCTAATCGGTGCTTTTGTCGGCCTCACCTTCGGGTCCTTCTATGCGGCTCATAACCTTAGCATTTCTTTATCCGGGCAAGTGAAGGATTTGGGAAGCTACTATTCCTATGTTAATGTTTTTCAGCAAATCGCCTCGGTTACGGTTCCCATTGCATCAGCATTAATCATTCAATGGTTCGGCTATCCGGGCTCATTCTTGATGATGCTGATTATCGTTACAGTGATGCTTGCTTTGTCGAAGCTTGTCCCTAATTTATCATTGACTCATGTAGTCAAGGAAGAAGGCGAGTGGTACAAAGGGATGGCGTATGGCAATCTATTTCGTAATCGCAGTGACAAATGGTTGAACATAGCTTTTTTTGCAGTAGGCGTGTTTATACAATTTCAAAATTTATTCGTGCTGCTATTTACGTTCCATGTAACCGAGAATAAGCTGCTTATCGCGCTGCTCAATACGGCATATACATTATCTTCCTTTGCAGCCCTGTATTTGTATCGAAGAGTCCGGTTATCTGAAAATACCTGGATCTTGCTCGGGATGTCATGCATGTCTATTGGTTTTTTGATATCCATAGCATATATTTCTCCGCTTTTGGTAGTCTCTAATATATTGTCCACAATCGGGATGTTCTATTTCAATATTAATTGGATGATCAAAGTTTTCCGTTCGGTTAACCATTTGAGCCCGATGGGCAAGCTGAGGGTATTGCTTTGGCGTGAATGTATCGTGTGTTTGTCCCGATGCTGCATGCTGACCGTTTTATTTTTCCTGAATGATATTCGAGGTGCCATGTTTGCTGGTATTGTGTTTCTTACTATTCTTTGTTTATTCATAATTCGTTTCTGCTTATCACGGTATGAACGTCTGAGTGTGAAAGAAGCGGCAGAAGCTAGCAAGGTCTCTGCAAGCACCTACTGAATCGACGCCATTCACAATAAGAGGCGAATAGCCTCGCCTTCGTCCTCATCCTAAATATCGAACCTTCCACTAGCCCATAGAAAAGACGGAACGTTAAACGTTCCGTCTTTTCGGTCTCATCCAGCTAAACACCGTCAAGCACAATGCAAATGCGCAGCATATTACGAATAACCAGCGAATCTTAGATGCGAGCACCGCAGTATCTACTGCAGCACCGCCTAGCTGACCTACTAGCAAAACGGCTAAGCCAATCCCGACAATCATCCCCAAGTAGCGGATGAGGGCGAGCATGCTGCCAACCAAGCTTGCCTTGGCTGCCGGGGCGTTGCCCATGATGTCGGCATTGTTGGAAGCAAGGAAGAATCCGCTGCCTAAGCCGAACAACGAGCTGTACAAAACCGTATCCCACACGGACACTTCACTGCCCAATATGATCGGCAGCGTGGACAGTGCGCAGCATATCGCTCCTGCCGTCGTGGGGATGCGCGCACCATAGCGATCGCGGTACCAGCCGGCCACTGGGCCCATGATGCCCATGAACACAGGCTGGATGGCCAGGAGCAGGCCGACATTCCGCGTCGACAGCTGCAGCACGTTCTGCATGTAGAACGTGATCGGGATTAGTGACGCCATCTGAGCGGCGTAGAACAGGAAGGCGGACAAGTTGCCGATGCCGATATACTTGTTCTTATACAAGATCCGATCGAGGATACCATGCTCGAGCTTGCGTTCATAGACGAGCAAGATGACAATCAGGGCGATACCGGCCGCGCCCAGGCTCAGCACAAGGGTCGTGAATCCGTTCTGCTCAGCGACTACAGCCGCATAGAGCAAGATCGTCGTCGCTAAGGCGAGCAGGGTTGAACCTAATAGATCGAGCGGATGGTAGGCCCTCTCAGTATCAGGGAACCAACGTAAGCCGAACACAAGGGCGACCACGCCAAGCGGAACATTGAGCCAGAACAGCAGCGGCCATCCGGCGATTTCCATCAGGAAACCCCCTATGGCAGGACCAGATAACGTACCAATCGACATTACGATTGTATTGATCCCCAGTGCTTTCCCGCGCTCGTGATCCGGGAATATAGCCCTAACCATCGCCTGGCTGTTCGCCATGATCATTGCAGAGCCGACACCTTGTATGCATCGCGCAATAATAATCGTTAGCAGGCTGCTGGATAGTGCTGCGCACAAGGAGCCTAGACCGAAGATCAGGAATCCCCAGCTGTAGATTTTCCTTCTATCGAGCCTATCCGACAGTTTGCCTAATATAGGCAGCAGGGCAACCATTGTCAGCAAATACGAGGTCACGACCCATTGGACATAGGATAAGTTTGTTTCGAACTCATAGGCCATCGTCGGTAGAGCCAGGTTGACAATACCGACATCCAATGTTGTCATGAACGTCCCCAGGTTAACGAGCTGCAGAATCAGCCAGCGATTCGGTAGCGGTGTATTAGATTGAATCATGAATGAAGTCTCCTGCCATCTGCGGCATGGCTTTAGTTCTTACCTGCCAATTGTTGATCTCTTAGGAATGCATATACCTTGGAAATGCCTTCGATAATTTCTTCCACATCTTGCTCAGTCAAAGTCGGAGCAAGGGGCAGGAAAGTCGTTCTCGGAATCAGATCAATAGCCCGAGGACACATATCATCGCTATATACAACCGGATTCTTGAATGGGTAGTTGAACGGGAAATTATCTTTATCAGCCGTGCGTTGGTTGAAGATAGCAGGTGTCCGATAAGCCGGCTTACCCAAATACAGCAAGTGTGTGCTTATATTCTCAGCCTGTGTAGCTTTATTAAAAGCAGCAGCAGCCTCAGCGGAAGGCAGGATCATTCCCAGATTAGATCCGATCTGTCCGTCTGGATCTGGGCAATCGCGGAATTTCAATTCAGGGAATTGCTCTGCGAGCGCCTGTTTAACAGTTTGATGCGATTGTCTCATCGAAGCGATAATAGAGGGAAGCTTCTTCCATTGCTCATATACTACAGCTCCTGTGATGTCGCTCATCCGATAGTTTTGTCCGACTATGGCGAATTGATCGTCAGGTGAATCCATACCGTAGCGGTCCCTATGGCGCAGAATGCCTTGATCGTGGTAGCGAATAGCGCGTTCGAACAGCTTGATATCACGTGTGACAACCGCTCCGCCTTCACCAGCCGTGATGATCTTGTTCATCTGGAAGCTGAACGCTCCGATTGTTCCAATCGTGCCGGCGTGTTGTCCTTTATAAGTAACACCGCAGGATTGAGCCACATCTTCAATGACGGGAATGTTTTTGCGCTTGGCGAACTCCATAATAGGGTCCATGTCAACCGGATTACCGAGAATAGGCACAACGATGATCGCTTTCACATCTTCATCGTATACTTGCTCAAGCGCAGCAGGATCCAAGTTCATGCTCTCGTCGATGTCGCAGAATACCGGAACCGCGTTGCAGCATACAACTGCTCCAGGAGTGGCCAGGAAAGTGTTGGCAGGCACAATGACCTTGTCCCCGTATCCAATTCCAAGCGCTTTCATAGATACAATAAGAGACGCCGTACAGGATGTCACTCCCAGTACATAAGGAATATTCAAGTCTGCTGACATAGCATCTTCCAGCTTTTGTACTGCAGTTTGAGGATTAGGTGAATAGTATCGAAAAGGAGACTGCGCCAGAATGACCTTGGATGCGAAATCGGCCTCCTCTTGTCCCATGACTACCGCACCCGGGTAATTGGGCGGCAATGGTTTGCTGCGGGCTGGAGTTCCACCTTCGATGGCAAGTTTTTTCATCGTACAACCTCGTTTCATTTTTGGGTTTTAACTTACATTCCCCATTGTAAATGATTCCTAGAGGAATGCTACAACTTTATTTTGTCCTTAATTAACATCAGCTGTCAGGTACGTCGGGAGGGCATTTTGTATTTTTGCGGATTTTGGCTCGCATGCCGAGAGACGTGTGCCGCGATTGTTTTCCCGTTGATGAGCTATCGGGCGCATGGTACAATTTGTCTAAGGACAAAGAATAGGGGGTTCGAAGGTATGAAACGGGGAGAAGATTACTTATATATCCAGCTGACGAACACCTTAAGGGAACAGATCAATTCGGGTAAGATCAAGCCTGGGGAATCCTTGATGTCGGAGAATGACCTAGCCAAACATTATCAGATGAGCAGGGTCTCTGTTCGGAAGTCGCTGCAATTGCTTGTGGCTGACGGAGTCGTCATTACCCAGAATGGCAGATGCTCCATCGTGAACCCGACATACGTGCCGCGTCCGAACGCAACATTTCGCATATTCGCTGATGCTCCATCCTACTTCGTGGAATACAACCTCCAGAACATACTTGCCGAATTCAGACTGAAGCATCCTGAAGTAGATGTGCAGGTGCTGTCTTTTCCGAAATGGGTGTTCTGGGAGACTATAGAGAATGTAGAGAACTCGGGCTTAAAGGCAGACCTGATTCTTTTGACGGACAGTCAGCTGCGTCAAGAATCCGAGGACTCGTCATGGGTGGATTTGGCTGGAGAATTCGACACAGAGGGACTCCAGATCTATCCGCGCCTTCTTCAATCACCGAGTAATGATGACCGAACGTTAAGATCCTTGCCGCTTTCGATGTCGACGGTTTTTCTAGTCTATAATCCAACGATTTTCCGAGAGCATGGGGTGCCTTTTCCAAATAAAAGTTGGTCGATGGATGAGTTTCAAGAAACCGCCAAAGCACTTACGATCGATACAGATCGCGATGGGATTACAGATATTTATGGTTTTTGTGTAGCTCCTTCGTGGAACCGTTGGCCGATTATTGCCCAGCAGAACAACATATCCTTCACGAATATTAGGGAGGAGGCGGATCGCCTTGCTGAAGTGTTAGAGGTTATTCGCAGGATGGCCTTCCGGGATCGGAGCCTGTTAGTGTATCCCAAAGAGATCAAAGGATTCGGCCCTTTCTATTACGGTAAAGCAGCGATGACGCTAACTACGAACGTAGAACTTGGGGTGTGGCGCGCGGGCGGCATGCCATTCCAGGCCAAGATTGCGCAGCTGCCATTCGGACCAGTTAAGGCAAGGAAAATCGGGGCTATCTACGGTATGGTGCCAAAGGACGGGGATTGTCGATTGGCGATGGACATGCTCCACATTGCAATAAGCGATGAGACTCAGGGACAGCTCGTGCGTTCGGGGATGTACCTCTCAGTTCGGCGTAACATCAATGAGGGAGTTTGGGATCATGATGACATGAAGTTGATTCAAGAAGAGGAGTTGCTCGGCGATCGCAGCTACTTCATGCAGGAACTATTTCCGAATCGTGAGATGATAGCCAAACTGGAAGCGGATATGGAGCTATTCTGGTCTGGGGTAGAGGCAGTAGGGCCCTTAATTGAAAGGTTGAAAAAAACATTCCCTCAAGCAGACTGGATCCCGCCTGCTTGAGGTTTTTTCTGTGTAATTAAATCGTACCGATATGATTGAAAGGATAGAAACGCAATATAACTTTCCCCATCAGCTCATCGGCTGGCACGAAGCGGTTAGGCCACAAATGTCCGTCATAGCTGTTATTGCGATTATCGCCCAGAAAGAAATATTGCTCATCAGGCACTTGTATGGGGCCGAACGAATAGTTCATGCGGCTTGTCAAATAAGGCTCGTCTGCTTGTACTCCATTTCGGAACAGCACACCGTCCCGTACTTCAATCGTATCCCCGGGCAGTCCGATCAACCGTTTAACATAACGGACTGTTCCTTTGCCGTTGGCATCATGATTGAATACGACGATATCACCATGCTCCCATGTCGTGAATTGCAACATTTTCTCAATAATCAACCGATCGTTGACCTGGATGCTAGGCAGCATAGACCCTGTAGGGACTTTGACCGCTTGAGCTACATAGGTTTGTACAACAATACTTAGAATAATGGCAATTGCCAGCGGGGTTAGCCATTCTTTCAAGATTTTACGCAATGGATGCTTCATAAGGCTCCTCCTGACTCACTATCGTCTATAGAATGTGTTTCCACGAACCGAAATGAAAGAAACAGATGCCTGTAGCTCCTGAGCTAAGGGCTTGTTGTTCATATACTTGCAGCTGCTCTGCAGATATCTCATATTCTGGCGAGTGCAGGATGCCTGGGTAGAACGGTACAGCAGAACGTGGGCCAGCAGCAACGATTGCTCTTCTAATCTGATCCCCTACTACTTGTCCGAAGCTGTCAGCATTCAACCAATAATCCATCGGACATATGAAATCGACCAGTTGCTCGGTAATCCAGTTCTCCCACTTCTGCCCGAATAATTCGTATTCACTGCCAGCTTGCAGCGGTTCTTGCCGCAGTTCGTTCCCATAGGGGGCGTTGTACCAAATGGTTGCCGATATTTGCGCAGATGGATGGGCAGCCTTCACCGTCGTGTGAATGGAACGAATAACCTCAGTGATGAGACTGGCTCTATACGCAGCCCATTCGTGCGGATGTTCCCGTAAAATCCATGCCGACTGCTCAGAGGTAGTGTCACCAAGCTCCTTTGGAAGCTGAATCCCGGTCTCCCCTGTGAATCCGCGGATACAGTCACCGCAGAAGCAAAACCGATAATCGCGTTTCAGAACGACCTTGTCCCCGATAGGGGGATCGTTGTACGAATTAGAAGAAGCTTCGACGAAAAAGGTCGTCCGCTCCCCGTTTTCATTCTCCAACCGCAGTTTCTGACCCTTCTTAGGCACGCTGCTCAGCCAGTGACCTGCATGCTTCGTATCCAGCGTTAGAATGCTCTCATAATGGTAGTAACGAACAAAATCCAGGTGAATGCCAGCTAATCCCGGGAATGCGTCAAGCAGATCTGAGCAGTTACGGCTAATGGTTCTGACTACTTGCGGCTTCCCTGGATCGAACACAAAGGCGTTGCCGCTGATCGGCTCCTCCCAACTGTTGATTCCATGGGCATCTACACAATAACAGGAAGGGTCATCGAACAATAACTCGTTCCGGTCAGAGGTCCGTTGGATTAAAGCCCCTACCATTCCGTGTACTTCGATTCCATCCGCACGGCAAGCAGTGATTAATGCTCCTACTTGATTATGCATTTCGACGCTTACCGATTTGGCGCGAGGGGGAAGGTGCAGAAGCACTTTGCCTACTTTATTGCGAGCGCACCAATTTATAAACGAATCAAGCTCCTCGTTATTGCGCACTTCCTTGCCCGAATACAACCACACTGCATTAAGCTTGTTTGCTGCTGCTTCTGACATACTGGTTCCTCCTCATCGGTATTCTGTACTTAATTGTGCATGAAATCCCATATTTGCTTGCCGATAAGCAGAGTGGACATAGCGATAAAGAGCGGTTTCACATAGCCTGCTCCATTGCGAATAGCCACACGCGAGCCAATTAATGCACCGAAGATCATCGAAATCGCCATGGGTATACCATAATAGAAATTCACATAGCCCATTATTGTAAACGTAATTAAGCTTCCAAGGTTGCTTGCCAGATTGAGAACCTTCGCATTTCCAGCCGCACCAACAAAATCGAAGCCAAGCAGAAGAAAAGCGAAGATGAGGAAAGAGCCTGTCCCGGGACCGAAGAATCCATCGTAGAAACCTATAACCAATGCCACGATTGCACTTACCAGTGCAGTGCCTCTGCCTATGCCTTTATATGTAGACAGACTGCCCCAGTTTTTCTTGAACAAGGTGTATAAGGTTACGAGTACAAGAAGAACGACCACGATCGGCTTGAGGAATGAGGCTGGAATGAATCGAACTGTTAAGGCCCCAGCTATGGATCCCGCAAGAGCTAGCGGGAATAACCACCGGACTAACCGCATATTAATTTTCCCTGATAAAAGGAAGGAAGTGGAGCTTGTCAGGGAGGACATCGTGCCGCCTAACTTATTCGTTCCGAGCACGATACCAGGTGGTAATCCGGTGAGCATTAAGGCTGGGACAGATATAAGGCCGCCTCCCCCGACAACAGAGTCAATGAATGACGCAAGGAAACCAGCTGCAATCAGGAAGAGCAGCATTTCTAATGTGGGATGTTCCATTCCTCGTTCTTCTCCTACCATGTGTGTAATGTAAAAGCCTACAACCCGCCCAAAAGGGGTAATAGGCTTTTTCAGCTTATTTAAGGCAAGTAGCTGCGGAGTAAAGTATAAGCTCCTTCAAGCTTATAATCACCTAGTGTAGCGGGTAACAAGAAGCAATCACCTGACTTTACCGATAATTCACCATCTGCCCACTTAAGTGTGCCTGTTCCGTCGCATATTACAAGGACGACGAAGCTGTCAGGGGTTGTTTGCAGCTCCCATGAACTTTCAACTGAACCTTTCTCGACAACGAAGTAAGGGGATCTGGCTAGCATAAGCCATTCATTCGGTCCGGCTAATTCAGTAGTCATTCGACTTGCATCGTTGCCTTCGTAGGCGATGACCGCCAAGGAATCTTCGATGTGCAATTCCCTGGGCTTGCCGTCAAGACCAGGTCGATCGTAATCGTAGAGGCGATAGGTTGTATCCGAATTTTGTTGAATCTCTGCAGCGAGGACACCAGCGCATAGGGCATGGACAGTACCAGCAGGAATATAGAAGGAATCGCCGGCCTTGACATCCACTTCCTGCATACATTCCATAATGCGGCCTTCGTGTATCGCTTCAGCGAAGCTCTCACGTGTGACGCCCGGCTGAAGGCCGTATATAATCTTGGCTCCCGGCTTGGCATCAAGGATGTACCACATCTCTGTCTTGCCGAGCTCCCCGGCAGGAAGTCCGATATAGTCGTTATCAGGATGCACCTGAACCGACAAGTCATCGTTACAATCAAGCAGCTTGATCAATAGAGGGAAACGAGTGCTCGCATCAACCAATGCCCGGTTACCGAATAAAGTCGCACCATATTTGGAACGCACCTCATCAAGACCTAGACCGGCTAACTCACCGTTCATAACCTTAGTCGTTCCATTCGGATGATCTCCGATCATCCAGCCTTCTCCGATCGGACCATCGGGCAGATCAAGTCCGAATTGCTCAAGGGCACGGCCGCCCCAGACACGTTGTTTCATTTCTGCTTGGAATTGCAAGGGATAAGGCTTAATCGTCATCGTGAATCATTGTCTCCTTATATGAATGATGATTTGGCAGACGGCTTCTTCTTAAGGATAGCAATCAAGTAGGGTGCCTCTGCTCGGACATTAATGAAGCGGTAGTGGACAGCTTGATATTGCTCTTGCGGCAGCTGCTCGGTCCACGCGCGGACAGCGTCTGCTTCCAGGCTGCCCCCCTCGTGTCCGCTGTATAGAACGATCGTTATGACTCCTCCTGTTGTCAGAACACTTAGAGCAGCTTCAAGCGCAGGGATAGTCGTCTCAGGCTGTGTAATAATGGGGGGCTGTCCGGGCCCTCCGCCATCAACTGCGGTTCCTCCTGGCAAATAGCCGAGATTGAACATGACTGCCCCGACTCGACCGATGACATCGGCGGGAAGGGCGTCAAGCATCTCGGAATGGCTGCGGAGGTACAGCTTACAGCTGGCTGTACGATTACTGCCAGCACCATGCCCGGCGATGCGCTGCTCAGCAATATCCAGCGCGCGCTGTTGAATATCGAAGCCGTACACGGAACCTGTCGGCCCAACTGCAAGGCAGAGGAACAGTGTATCCACGCCGTTCCCTACAGTAGCATCTATCGCAATGTCTCCGGGTTGCAATCGTTCGGATACCCAATGCTGCGCGCTGCTTAATACGGATCTGAATCCCATGTCAATCACCACTCTGTTCTTTCATTTCAATCGCGTTCGAAGCCGTCAGAAGTCGTCTGTCGCTTCTTGTTCAGCAATAGCTCAATTACAGGATATGTAGCAGATTGGGGCGTGGCTAATGAATGCGAATTCGCCCCGATTACATCGAATTGCTCATCTCTCCGTCATATAGATCTGTGCTCAGGCTGCTACCTACTTCTTCGCTGCCAGCCAGTCCGCCAAAAGCTCAACCGAGGCTTGATCAAGGCTCTTCTCGAATGCGGGCATTCTGGAGCCGCCTTTGCTGATCTGAGTCATAATTTGCTCCTTCGTCTGCTTGGCCCCTACCTTTTGCAGGTTCGGTCCGATTTTGCCCTCTAGCGAGTTCCCGTGGCAGGACATGCAGTTGCTCTTGTACAGAGTCTCAGCCTGGACGCCGGCATCAACACTAGCAGCAGCAGCAGCAGGTGTGGATGCAGCCGTTGCTGGTTCACTAATACCAGGCGCTGCTGTAGGCGCAGGTGGAGCTGGCGGAACCGCTGTGGCTGCAGGAACCGGCACAGATGTGGCAGGAGCCGCTTGTACTGTCGGAGTAGGGGTCGCGGTTTGGGTCTGGTTAAGCTGAGTATTTACCGGCTCCGACTTGGGCAGATCGCTTACTTGCGACCCTGGAGTTTGTATAGGAGACATGGATGGACCGTCAGGCCGAGACGTCGCTTTCGGTGACTCTGTCGGTGAATCGGTCCTGGCTGGTGTTGATATCCCGGATGGGGTAGAGCTGGCCGTTACAGGCTCTACCATTCTGGAGCTGCTTCCATTAGGGGAGGTCGCGTCCGGTTTGTCCTCCCCGCAAGCAGCTAACAGCAGAGTCAAGGATAATGATCCGCAGAGGACGAAATTTTTGACAGCTATCTTTAATAGTTGTGAGTGAGTTTCTCTATTCATACCTAATCAACTCCCGTTAATAAGTTAGGACAGGGGCGACAGTTTCCCTTGCCATGTATTACGAGACTTTAATTCAGCATCGATGGCATTCAATACTTCCCACTTCTTCAAGCTCCACATCGGACCGATAAGCAGATCACGCGGAGCATCCCCAGTAAGTCGATGGACGATCATTTCGGACGGCAGAAACTCAAGCGTATCTACGATCAGCTTCACATACTCGTCCTTGTCCAGAAAGCGCAGCAGCCCTGCTTCATATTGCTTCACCATAGGAGTCTTACGCATCAGGTGTAACAGATGGATCTTAATGCCCTGTACATCCATAGCAGCAACGGCTCTGCCTGTATCAAGCATCATCTCATGCGTTTCTCCAGGTAATCCGTAGATGATGTGGGCGCAGGTGCGGATGTTGTGCTTGCGCAGCTTGGCTACGGCGTCCAGGTAGCACTGGGTGTCATGGGCGCGATTGATCAGCGTGGAGGTTTCCTCATGCACCGTCTGCAGACCCATCTCGACCCATAAGTAAGTGCGTTCGTTCAGCTCCGCCAAATACTCGATAACATCATCGGGCAAGCAGTCCGGTCTGGTCGCAATCGATAATCCAACTACTCCAGGCTGCTGCAAAATGATCTCATAGTACTCGCGCAATTCATCAACGGGTGCGTAAGTGTTCGTATAGGCTTGAAAATAACCAATATACTTCGCTTCCGGCCATTTCAGGTGCTGGAGGTCACGAATCGTATTGAATTGTGTAACCAGATCATCTCTGCGGCTTCCTGCAAAATCCCCTGAGCCGCGAGCGCTGCAGAATGTGCAGCCGCCGGCCGCTATACTCCCGTCCCGATTGGGACAAGTGAAGCCTGCGTCTAACATCACTTTGAACACCTTGGTGTCAAATTGCTCGCGCATTTCATAATTCCATGTATGAAATCGTTTATCCCCCCAAAGGAGAGGTTGCTGGTGTTGCCGGATTATGCCATTCATAGATAGCCTATAACTCCTTCGTCTTACATTGTTGACAGCAGGGTGTCCTGTGCTTCCATTGTAACAAATGCAGGCTTCTTCTACCAATGAAGCTTGCTATCTACATAAATTTCAACATGTTTAGCTAAATAGCCGGACGTTTTATTATGCAATATTAACAATGTTTTTTGGAAGTAAATCAGCGTCCAATTGTTGCTTTTTACTTGATAAACCTGACATGGTATGTTATATTAAAACCAAGATACAGCAAGCATTCCACCACAATTCGTACTTGGATTCATAAACATGTTCAGCGAAGGGCATACTGGAAATAAATCCGAGAGGTGATAACGATGAATTCAACATTTGAGATTCCGAATGGCGATGAGAAGATCATGATTGAATTGACTGTGAAGGAAGCGTTGGCTTTGAGCGGAGGTTCGCGGTTCCAGCCTGCTAGTCTTGTAGCTTTGAGTGCGAAGCGGAAGCTTCGAAGGGAATTGGAACATAAGTTGATGCCGGAAGCTGAGAAGATTCATTATTACACTTTGGACATATAACGATTCAACAAGCACCTCTTCAGCGGATCCTGCGGGATTTGTTGAGGAGGTTTTCTTTTTGCTGTATGATGGGACTACTAACGTTGACAACGTATGCAGCCCCGGCGCGCGTTGTCACAATAAGCATTTTGTGGAGGATCAGCAGCTATGCGGTTAAGAGGTAGAAAAGGAATAAAAGAAGCGATCGAAAGTCAAAAGGAACTGATTATTCTTACACCAAGCGATTACAAAGGACGTTGGAAAGATTTTTTCGGTAATGACAAGCCCATTCATGTAGAACTTGGCATGGGAAAAGGGAAGTTCATCTCTGAGATGAGCGTACTCCATCCTGATGTTAACTATATCGGTGTGGATATGTATGATGAGCTGGTTCGCAGGGCAAGTGAGAAGGCCCGTTTGGCAGCTGATCGTGAGGATGGGGCAGCACCAGCGAATCTGGCTCTTGCTCGCATGAACATTGAACGGATAGAGGAGGCCTTTGCTCCTGGCGAGATTGATCGTATTTATCTCAACTTCAGTGATCCTTGGCCGAAGAAGAAGCATGCCCGCCGCCGATTGACTCATTCCGGCTTTATGCTCAAATATAAGGAGTTATTAAATGAGAACGGTGAGATCCATTTCAAAACGGACTCCCGCACTTTATTTGAATTCTCGCTGAATACATTCGCTGACATGGGACTTCGAATGAGGAACATTTCGCTTGATCTGCATGCGGATGGTCCGGCTCCTGACAATGTGATGACCGAATACGAAAGCAAATTCTCTGGGCGCGGCTTCCCCATACACCGGATTGAAGTGGTGTTGGGAGAAAGTGCGTTGCGTCTGCACTTACAGCAGCTGTCTGCGAATAAGGCTGAAGAGCAGCAAGAAGAGGAATGAAATAAGCAAGAGGACCGTCTGGAATTAAGTCTCCGGACGGTCCTTTTGTATAGTGCGTGCTATGACAGCATTTGCATAATGGCAAGGGTGCAAGGATTGGGGTTGCTGATAGGCCAGTCTTGTATCATTGCTGCCCTGCGTTCTTGAATGAGAGGATAGTGGCGAACCAGATTCTCGAAACAGGAATCAATCGTCTCAAGGGATTTGATTTGTTCGCCAAGCCCTTGCTCGGTGAAATATTGACAGTTCTCTTCTTCTTGTCCTGGGAGCGGACTATAGAATAACATCGGGATTCCTTTGGCCAGACCCTCAGAGCAGGTCATTCCACCGGGTTTGGTGATTAGCAGATCGGATACATCCATTAACTTATCAATCTCACGGGTAAAGGCGAGCAGATGAATGTTCGGATGTTGGAACTCGGCTTGTTCTGCAAGCTCCTGACGCAGCTTCTCATTGTTGCCCATGCAATAAATGAATTGGATGCGGTCCCGCCAGCAGGTTAAATACGACATCAGGTTTTCTTTGTCCACCATACCCCAACCGCCACCCATTACGAGAACCGTTGGCATTTGCTTGAGACCGAACTGCTGACGGAGTTCCTCCCGATTATGCTGTTCCCTGAAATTGGGGTGTACCGGAATTCCGGTTACTTCAATGGAGTGGTCAGGAACCCCTTTTTGCATAAGCTTGTCTTTCACCTCTGCGGTTGAAACCAAGTATTTATTGACTTCTGGGTTGATCCAAGTCCCATGTGCATCATAATCGGTAATAACTGTACAAAGGGGGACATTAAGTCCAGCACGCTTCAAACGAGATACGACAATATTCGGAAAAGGATGGGTACAGACGATCGTGTCGGGCTTCAATTGTTGAATTAATTCTGATGTTTGACTGTAGAAGATTCGGTGGAGCGCAAGCTGGGTAATTCGATTCAGAGACTTCTTATATTGGGAACGGTACACCATTCCGTACAGTTTCGGTTGGGATATAAGTGTCTTTCGGTATGCGGAAAAAATCCATGGCGCAAGCGTAGGGTGCAGAAATGTTCCAAGCTCCATAACGCGCGTCCTCAAATGGGGTGAGAGTTGTCGCAATCCCACGGATAAAGCGTGAGCAGCTTGCGTATGGCCTGCTCCGAATCCTTCGGATAGCAGCAAGATTCGTTTCTTTCTCAACGGTCGTCACCTAACCCTTTATCCAATGTTCCAAGGCTCCATCAGCAGTACTAGCCATACGATAACCTAACAATAATCGAAGTCAGCCGATCAATGCAACTGTGAGCAAAGCAGAGCACGTTCCCAGCAAGCTGCCTGCAAGGCAGTCGGATGGATAATGTAAGCCTAGATAAATACGCGATAGGCTTACCGAGGCTGCGAGCGGAAAAAGAATAATGCCGCTAGCGGGAGCGAAGCAGACGAATGGAACAACAACAGCGAAGATTGCCGTCGAGTGTCCAGAAGGAAAGGAATGATCCTTTAACGGGTTTTTTCCGAAATTCACATTGGAATGAGTAAGATAAGGCCTCTGACGCGGATACTTTTTTTTCACCCATGCAACAGGGATGTGACTGATCACCAAGGCAATCAAAGCTTGCCACGCAGAAGATCGCAACGGTCCTTCTGCAACAATTGCAACCCCTACACACGTCAGTATAGTAGCAGTGGCACCGCCTAAGTGAGTAATAACTCCGAACAACCGATCCAGAACAGCATGCTGCAAACGACGATTGACCCAAAAGAACAGTTGATTTTCATGGTGCAGCAGCCAACTTACAACACGGCTCATAGAAGGTTCCTCCTTAAACATTTGCTGGAGCAAATGTATTACGAAAGCTATAAGCTTCCAGGATTACAGCTTAAGTGTAAGCTGCATTTGTTAGCAGAGTATTATCGCAATAATAAATGAAAATTAATTTAACATGATATCCGAAAAGCATACATGGTTATACTGAATATAATGAAATCCTTGTATGAGAGGAGATCACGTCCATTATAACCTAACGCAGGATAGACATTCCAATTTAGTCTCCATATAGTGTTCGTCGTGAACCGCTTCATTTCGACTTAACTAAAGGCAAAACGGGTTGAAAGGGTGCGAAAAAAGTCGAAAGGTCTTAGCAGATAGGTCTTAAAATAGGCCTTAGTTAAGGTTGTTTCGTGAGGAGTGGTTCAGTATAATGGAACTCGTACCTTCACCAAATTTATAAATATACAGCAAACTGGTGGATAGACGAAGCAATTGGCTGTAATGCGTAAGAGTTAAGCCCTAAGACCCGATAAAATCATCATATTCCTTAATTTCTGACTTATTGGAGCGAAAATGGGATTTTGACAAATCGGTGTAAAGAGAGGAAAATCATATTCGGTCACACATTTGTATACCTTTGCTAAATTTTTACACTACAACGTACTAGAGAGAAAGGGTCAATATAAACAAAAGGGGGGTCATTCATGCTAGACTATATCGTACTTACCATGCAGCTGTTATTGGCAGGTATGGGAGGGTACCAACTGTTCTTCACTTTTTTTGGTTATTACAAGCGTACCGCCAAAGTTCAACATCCCGCTCAGAAAACTTTTGCAATCCTGGTAGCGGCTCACAATGAGGAGAAGGTTGTGGGGGCGTTAATCGATAACTTGAATAAACTCGACTATCCCAAAGAGATGTATGATGTATTCGTTATTTGCGACAATTGCACCGATCAGACCGCGCAAATTGTTACAAGTATGGGAGCTAAAGCTTGCGTACGTAACAATCCGGCCTTGAGAGGAAAAGGATATGCAATTGAGTGGATGCTGAAGGAATTGTGGAAGATGCCAAAGTCCTATGACGGTGTAGTTATTGTTGATGCCGACAACTTGGTCAATGCAGACTTCCTGAAGCATATGAATAACGACTTGTGCTCAGGCTCCAGAGTTATTCAAGCTTATCTGGATACGAAGAACCCGCAGGATTCCTGGATCACAGCTGCATATGGTGTTACTTACTGGTATTGCAACCGTCTGTGGCAGCTGCCTCGTAAGAACTTGGGATTGGCGAATTTCCTTGGGGGAACCGGGATGTGTTTCGAATCGTCCCTGCTTAAGGAGATGGGTTGGGGAGCAACAAGCCTCGTCGAAGATTTGGAGTTCACGGTTCGTTGCGTGCAACGCGGTATTAACCCGACTTTCAATTATGAAGCGAAGGTGTTTGACGAGAAGCCTTTGACGTTCAAGGCGTCTGCACGTCAGCGCTTGCGCTGGATGCAGGGTCACTTTGCAGTAGCAAGACGTTACTTCTTCCCACTGTTATGGCAAGGACTGAAGGAACGCAATTGGGCTAAGATTGATACGGCCATCTACACCGTGAATGTGTACAACGTATTGCTAGGCTTTATTTTTAGCTCCATCCTGTGGATCAACTTGTTCTTACCGGGTGTGGCCAAGCTCAGCTCGCTGTATGATTATTTACCTGGCGGATTGGTTACGGGACTTACGCTGTTCATCTACTTGCAGTTCCCAGTTGCGCTTATGCTTGAGAAGGTCAAATCGTGGAAAATGTACGTATCGCTCATTACATTCCCGATCTTCTTAATCTCTTGGTACCCGATTACGCTCTATGCGTTCTTTACTCAGAACAACAAGACATGGAGTCATACGCAGCACACACGTGTCATACGCATGGAAGAAATTCAGAGCAAGCAAGGTTAATTGCACGGTCCTTTTGAGTTTGACAGGTCGCGCAGTTGATGATATAGTAGCAAGAGTGTCTTTAACAAGATATGCACTAAGCAGAGGCGCCCGCTTCTCACCTGACCAACTTCGTTGGCTGGTTCACGCATAACGTTCATTCTAATGGATTAGTTGAATTGCGGAATGAGATGAGATGTGGGCGGTTAACAACTGCTCGCATCTTTTTTGTTTGGAGTTCATTCATGCTTCACAACTTTGGAGGTGGAACGTTATTAGTAAAGATCATATGGTTAATGATGAAATTCGTGTCAAAGAAGTTCGCTTGATCGGTCCTGAAGGAGAACAATTAGGGATTAAGCCGATTCGCGAAGCAATGCAAATTGCTACAGACGCGAGTCTCGATCTGGTCAATGTAGCTCCTACCGCGAAGCCGCCGGTATGCCGGATTATGGATTACGGTAAATTCCGTTATGAAATGCAGAAGAAAGAGAAGGAAGCCCGTAAGAATCAGAAAGTGGTCGAGCTCAAGGAAGTGCGTTTGTCCGCCACGATCGATGAACACGACTTCCAGACGAAGATGCGCAATGTGGTTAAGTTCCTGAATGAAGGCGATAAGGTGAAACTGTCCGTTCGATTCCGGGGACGCGAGATTACCCACGCTAGCATCGGTCAAAAAGTTTTGGAGCGGATGGCGACTGAAGTTGAGGAATTGTCCGTTGTTGAGCGCAGACCGAAGCTTGAAGGTCGCAGTATGATTATGATTTTGACACCTAAGCAAGCCTAATTTGAAGGAGGATATACCAAGATGCCGAAGATGAAATCACACAGCAGCTTGAAAAACCGTATAAAGATCACTGGGACTGGTAAAGTCATGAGATATAAGGCTTACAAAAACCACTTGATGTATGGTAAATCACCAAGCCAGAAGCGTACATTAAGCGGGCAGCCTATTATGGCAACTGGGGATGTAAAACGCCTGAAGCAGCAAATTTCTTTGATTAAGGGTTAATTCTGCAACACCTGCAATAATGATTCACTAATTCTAGGAGGTTGAACACTATGGCAAGAGTTAAGGGCGGGTTCGTCACTCGTCGTCGTCATAAAAAGATTTTGAAGCTTGCAAAGGGCTACTTTGGCTCCAAGCACCGCTTATTCAAAACAGCTAACGAACAGGTTATGAAATCCCTGATGTACGCATACCGGGATCGCCGTCAGAAAAAACGCGATTTCCGTCGTCTTTGGATCGTTCGGATCAATGCTGCAGCCCGTATCAACGGATTGTCCTACAGCAAATTGATGCATGGTTTGAAGCTTGCTGGTATCGAAGTAAACCGCAAGATGCTGGCTGATCTGGCTGTTAACGATGCAAAAGGATTCGCAAGCCTAGCTAACGCTGCAAAGCAAACAAGCAACGCTTAAGAAGCGTTTGATGAGCCGTCCCGCGAGGGGCGGCTTTTTATGTATTCCGAAGCCATCTGAGAAAAATCAGCGGTCAGTTTAGACAGAAGCAGCTCATTTTCATATTCCTACTTGACTAATAATCTGGGAATGCTATAATTATCTTCAACATTAAACTTCTTGTTATCGGCTATGATGAGGACGAAGTGATAAAGGCCCTTATGTACAGAGAGCGATAGGAATTGCTGGAACCTACGCCGTAATCCTTTATTAACGAGCTCACCTCGGAGCTGTTTTCCTGAACAACAGATGAGATTCATATCTGGATCAGTAGGGAGAATCGGATTGGCACTCGTTATTGTGCCGCAAGTCTCGGACAGAGCATTCGCTCTTAGAAGACAACTTGCTAAGGCCGTACATCGTGAGGTGAACGGCAAACTTGGGTGGTACCGCGGAAGAGTTAACCCCTTTCGTCCCGTTTGCGCATTTATTGTGCAGGGATGAGAGGGGTTTTTTGCTTTTAAATTAAGCTTGTTTCAAGCAAGGAATGGGTCTTCGGGAAAGATGTCAAGCGCTTGGCAATCTGGAACGGAGATACAGACTGAGAGGAGGATTACTCATGAGTACTCAAATGGAAATGGAAGCTACTATGTCTAATGAAGATCTGCGCAAGAAATTGCTTCAGCCTGATGTGATTTCGGGTTCGGAGATCTTGCTCCGTTCGTTATTGTTGGAAGGTGTTGATTGCGTATTCGGTTATCCCGGCGGCGCGGTTCTCTATATTTATGATGCGATGCATGGCAACGAAGATTTCAAACATTTATTGACTCGCCATGAGCAGGGGGCGATTCATGCAGCAGACGGTTATGCGAGATCTACTGGAAAAGTTGGCGTTTGTATCGCCACCTCGGGTCCAGGGGCTACGAACCTGGTAACTGGAATTGCTACTGCTTATATGGATTCCGTACCGCTCGTTGTGATTACAGGTAATGTTGCGACTAACTTTATCGGAACCGACGCGTTCCAAGAGGCGGATATTACGGGTATTACAATGCCGATTACGAAGCACAGCTACCTGGTACGCAAGGTTGAAGATTTGCCGCGCATTATCCACGAAGCGTTCCATATTGCCAACACAGGCCGTAAAGGACCGGTATTGATTGATATTCCGAAGGATGTATCGGCGCTGACAACAGCGTTCCACTATCCCGACCAGGTCAATATTCGCGGTTATAAGCCATCAATGGAAGTAGATGCTTCTCAGGTGGATGCATTACTGCAAGCGATTGAACAAGCAGAACGTCCAGTCATTCTGGCGGGCGGCGGAGTTGTATATGCGAATGCCTCCGAGGAACTGATCGAGTTCGTGAACAAGACACAAATTCCGATTACGACTACCTTGCTTGGTCTTGGCGGGTTCCCGAGTGCCCATGAGTTGTGGTTGGGCATGCCGGGGATGCACGGTACTTATACGGCTAACCATGCACTGCAGAACGCAGATCTGATCATATCCATTGGCTCCAGGTTCGATGATCGCGTAACGATGAAGCTCGACGGATTCGCTCCTAAAGTGAAGTTCGTTGCACACATCGATGTGGATCCAGCGGAGATTGGTAAAAATGTCAAGGTTGACTACCCAGTCGTAGGTGATGTAAAAGTAGTATTGACAGCAGCTAATGGAAAAGCGAAATCAGCTAAATCGAAGGAATGGATTGCCAAGATTAAAGATATGAAAGCAACCTTTCCTTTGAAATATAAAGATTCCGAAGATGAGCTCAAGCCCCAATACGTAATTGAGATGATCAATGAAACCACGAATGGCGAAGCAATCGTCACGACTGACGTAGGGCAGCATCAAATGTGGGCGGCTCAGTACTATAAGTTCAAAAATCCTAGATCCATGGTTACTTCAGGCGGCCTTGGGACGATGGGCTTCGGATTTCCATCCGCGATCGGAGCCCAAATGGGCAACCCGGACAAACTGGTTGTTTCCATCAACGGCGACGGCGGCATGCAGATGTGTGCACAGGAGCTAGCGATCTGTGCGATTAACAATATTCCAGTCAAGGTTGTTATTATCAACAATCAAGTACTCGGGATGGTACGACAATGGCAAGAGATTATCTATAACAATCGTTATAGCCATATTGACCTTGCGGGAAGTCCTGACTTCGTCAAACTGGCGGAAGCCTACGGAGTGAAAGGTCTGCGCGCTACGAACAAGGAAGAGGCACGCCGTGCTTGGCAAGAGGCTATGGATACACCAGGTCCCGTCGTCATCGACTTCGTCGTTCGCAAGGAAGAGAATGTATTCCCGATGGTTACGGCAGGGTCGTCAATTAGCGAAATGATAATGGGGGATTCGGAATGAGTGCTAGAAAACATACCATTTCCGTACTAGTGAACAATCAGCCCGGTGTGCTGCAACGGGTATCCGGATTGTTCGGTCGCCGCGGCTTCAATATCGACAGCATTACAGTGGGAGAATCCGAAGAGCCGGGGCTCTCCCGAATGATCATCGTTACTTCTGGCGATGACAATACATTAGATCAGGTTAGCAAGCAGTTATATAAGCTGATCGATGTGATCAGGGTGGAGGACCTGAGCTCCAATCCGATGGTAGCTCGTGAAGTTGCTCTCATTAAAGTAGAGGCGGGACCGAGCGAAAGACCAGAAATTCTCGGAATCGTGGAGACGTTCCGTGCAGCTGTTGTCGATATCGGCCCTGCTTCACTGATCGTGCAAGCCGTCGGAGATACCGACAAAATTGACGCTATGGCAGAGCTGCTTAAGCCCTACGGCATTCGCGAATTCTCTCGCACAGGTGTAACCGCGATGATCCGCGGTCTGGCCTAATTCCAAGATTTCATTCTAATACGCAATCCTATGAGTGGGGGTCCGGGTTAAGAAAATCGGTTCAATCACAACACCTTTTTACTTCTTAATCGGGACGCCCACTCATAGGGTTTAAAATTAAAGGAGGCAATTAATCTCATGGCAGTAACAATGTACTACGAAAAAGACGCTGATTTATCCATTCTTTCCGGTAAAACCGTTGCTGTAATCGGCTACGGAAGTCAAGGTCATGCTCAAGCGCAAAACCTGCGCGACAGCGGTGTGAAAGTTATTATTGGTCTTCGTGAAGGCCGCTCATGGGAGCAAGCGAAGAACGATGGTTTCGATGTTTATGCAGTATCCGAAGCTGCTCGCTTGGCTGATGTTATCCAAATTTTGATGCCGGATGAGACTCAAGCTAAAGTTTACAACGAAGAGATCAAGCCTAACCTCAAAAAAGGCGCAGCGCTTGTATTCTCCCACGGTTTCAACATTCACTTCGGTCAAATCGTACCGAACAAAGATACGGACGTTCTGATGATTGCTCCAAAATCTCCAGGTCACCTTGTTCGCCGCGTATATGTTGAGGGCTTTGGCGTACCAGGACTAATTGCAGTTGAGCAAGATGCTTCCGGTAATGCCCATGCGCTTGGTTTGGCTTATGCCAAAGGGATTGGTTGTACTCGCGCAGGAGTTATCGAAACTACATTCAAAGAAGAAACAGAAACCGACTTGTTCGGTGAGCAAGCTGTTCTTTGCGGAGGTACATCTGCTTTGGTTAAAGCAGGCTTCGAAACTTTAGTTGAAGCTGGTTACCAACCGGAAATCGCCTACTTCGAGTGCTTGCATGAGTTGAAGCTGATCGTCGACCTGATGTATGAAGGCGGATTGGCTACAATGAGACATTCGATCAGTAACACAGCGGAGTACGGCGACTATGTAACAGGCCCTCGCATCGTTACAGACGAAACTAAGAAAGAAATGAAACGTGTTCTTTCTGACATTCAACAAGGTAAATTCGCTCGCGACTTCATCTTGGAGAACCAATCGAACCGCGCATTCTTGACAGCTACTCGCCGCAACGAATCCGAGCACCAACTAGAAGTAGTAGGCCGCGGGTTGCGCGATATGATGCACTGGATCAAGAAGTAATTTGGCGCATTTATAGAGAAAAGATCGAAATAAGTTCAATCCATAGGCGTCAGTCCGTTGGGTACGTGCAACGAGTTCCGTTGTGGACCAGTTTCTTTCATTGTATTGGCCTTCGGGCGGATGAAACTGGTCCACAAAAGTCACTTCTTATGCACGTACCCTAACTACCTGACAATGGATTGAACTTATTTTACAAAAAGTCTCCATAAAATCGCCAAAGAGGAAAAAAAGGAAAAGAAAATAAAGAAAAGAAAAGGAGGGTGTGGAAATGAGAAAGATCTATATATTCGACACGACGCTGCGCGATGGCGAGCAATCCCCTGGAGTTAACCTGAATACCCAAGAGAAGGTGGAGATCGCCCTCCAGCTCGAGAAGCTTGGCGTCGACCGGATGGAGGCAGGATTTCCGGCTGCATCACCGGGCGATCTAGCGGCTGTGGCCGCGGTTGCGCGTGCGGTGAAGAATGCCAGCGTCATTGGCCTTTCTCGCTCCCGCGAGCAGGATATCGATGCGGTAAGGGAAGCGTTGAAAGATGCGCAGGATCCTTGCTTGCACTTATTCCTTGCTACCTCTCCAATTCATCGCAAACATAAGCTGCGGATGGATAAGCATCAGGTGCTGGAGACAGCGGAAGCGGCGATTCGTTATGCCAAAAAGTACTTCGGGAAGGTCGAGTTCTCACCTGAGGATGCGGCGCGCACCGAGCTTGATTTCTTGTGCGAGGTAACCGAGATGGCGATTCGCGCAGGGGCTACCGTCGTGAATATTCCAGATACCGTCGGATATATGACGCCGAATGAATATGGCCACATCTTCAAGACGTTGAAGGAGAATGTGCGCGGCATTGAAACGATTCAGCTGAGCGCACACTGCCACGACGATCTTGGAATGGCGACGGCCAATGCGCTCGCCGCTATTATGAATGGTGCCGATCAGATTGAAGGCACCATTAACGGCATAGGCGAGCGTGCGGGTAACACCTCGCTCGAGGAAGTGGCTATGGCGCTTGAGACGCGCCAAGAGTTCTACCAAGCGAAGACGTCGCTTGTGTTGCACGAGATTGCCCGTACAAGCAGACTGGTTAGCAAGCTAACCGGTATGCCTGTTCCGGGCAACAAAGCGATTGTCGGCGCGAATGCCTTCGCGCATGAGTCCGGCATTCATCAGGATGGAATGCTCAAGGAGAAGACTACGTACGAGATTATGTCCCCGGAGACGATTGGTCTCAAGGAAAGCAAGCTCGTACTGGGTAAACACTCCGGCCGTCATGCTTTCCGGGAAAGACTGATTGATCTCGGTTATGAGCTGTCGGATGAGCAATTGAATGAAGCTTTTGCGAAGTTCAAAGATCTCGCTGATCGCAAGAAGAACGTGACAGGCGAGGACATTCGTGCGTTAATCGAAGAGAAGCTTGTACAAACACCGGAAGTGTTCGTGTTGGATACGATTCAAGTCTCATACGGGAATCAATCGACGCCAACGGCCACGATTCGAATTCGTACAGCTGAAGGCTCTCTGATTGAGGAGGCTGCACTTGGCAATGGGTCCGTAGATGCAATCTACAAGGCGATTGACAGAGCTACTCAAGAAGAGGTTGAGCTGGATGACTACTCGATCAAATCGGTATCGCAAGGTAAAGATGCTCTTGGTGAGGTTCATGTTGTGATGAAGCAGGGCGAGATTTCGGTACAAGGCCGCGGCATCAGCACGGATATTCTAGAAGCTAGCGCCAAAGCGTATATCGATGCGATTAACCGCGTTATTGACAAACGAAAGTCACCAGGCGGCAATCGACGTGATAATATGTCCTTGATCTAAATCTTTATGATAGCCTCCACAGGTTGTTCCAACCTGTGGAGGCTATTTTTTTTGAGGCGTGCTTGGTAGAGTGAATGGATGGATGATCAGTTGTTAAATGTATTGAAATTGCTTTAATGAACTAAAGTAGATGTCGAAGAATTATACAGAGATAGGAAAATTGAGCCTGTTTTCAGCTGAAGATGTATAAAATTTCGACGTGGAACCTTGAATAATATAAAATGCTTTTAATAGAACTTTACCCGTTCTGAACACCGTTAAGGATGTATAATAACTAAAGACATGAAAAGCCGAGTAGATTTCGATTCATTCATACTTTTGAGGGAGGGATTATCGTTATGATTGCTTTTGTAGAGGATCGGCATAGTTTCATTAACGTTGTTCATATAGATAGCGATAATAATGTGACCCCCCGCCTTCGTGTTCGGATGCGTTGACATTTTCGGTTTCCCGGGCCGATGTCTCGTGTACGTAAGACAGATCAGCGCACAGGTCACGATGCAATCGTGGTGTGCGTTTTTTTATTTCCATAAGTGGAAAAGAAGCACACAGCTTGAAGTCGGCCGTGTGCTTTTGTGATATCAGATAGAGAAGGGAGAAAATTTATGCTTTCAGTACTGGGGAAGTTAGGGTGGTTTTTCCGATTGGAGTGGAAGAGGTATGCAATTGCGATCCCTTTGCTCATTATAGCGGGCTTGATCGAGGTTATCCCACCAAAAATCATAGGAGATATGATCGACCACATACAGAAGGGCACTCTTCATTGGGGGCTGGTGACGGAAACATTGCTTCTGCTTGGTGGACTAACCGTAATCATCTATTTCATCACATACGTTTGGATGTACCGATTATTCGGCGGCGCATTCATGGTGGAACGGTTGTTGAGATCGCAGCTTATGAGGCATTTTCTTAGAATGACGCCTACGTTTTATGAGAAGAACCGCACTGGCGATCTGATGGCACGAGCGACAAACGATTTGAAGGACGTATCGATGACAGCCGGTTTCGGGATTTTGACGCTTGTTGATTCGACCGTATGGATGTTGACCTTGATTGGTGTTATGACTCTTCTGATTTCTTGGAAATTGACGTTAGCTGCTGTGCTGCCGCTGCCGATTCTTGCCATAACGATGCAGATATATGGGAAATGGATTCATCAACGGTTTAAAAATGCGCAAGATGCTTTCGGCGTAATGAACGATGGGGTGCTTGAGACGATATCCGGTACCCGTGTCATACGAGCATTCGTGCAGGAGCGTGCCGCTGAGCAGAAGTTCAGAAATGTGACAACAGATGTGCTTGGCAAAAACATCGCCGTGGCTAAGATAGATGCACTTTTCGAGCCTACGATAAAGATTGTTGTCGGTGCAAGTTATCTGATCGGTCTCGGGTACGGAGCCAACCTCGTGTTCCACAACGAGTTGACGATCGGATTGCTCGTCACATTCAATGTGTATCTAGGGATGCTGATCTGGCCGATGTTTGCGATTGGTGAACTTATTAACATTATGCAGCGCGGAAACGCATCGCTCGACCGTGTGAATGAAACACTGTCCTACCAGGCCGATGTCGATGAGTCTCCAAATGCACTTCGTATTGCAGAACCGGACGCGATTGAGTTCAGGCATGTAACGTTCCGCTATCCAACCTCGGAGACCGACAATTTGCTGGATTTGAAGATCCGATTGCAGCGGGGACAAACGCTCGGTATTGTAGGGCGTACAGGCAGCGGCAAAACGACACTCATCAGGCAACTTCTCCGCGAATACCCCAAGGGAGACGGACATTTGTCCATTTCCGAACAGCCGCTAGAACAGATCGCTTTTGACGATTTGAAAGGATGGATCGGCTACGTGCCGCAAAGTCCGTTCTTGTTCTCACGGACGGTGCGCGAGAATATATTGTTCGCGGCAGGGGAGCAAGCAATAGATCAACTTAATGAAGCGATTGAATTATCCGCATTCAAGAAGGATCTCGAGTTTTTACCGAAGGGAGTCGAGACGCTTGTCGGGGAGAAAGGCGTAGCCCTTTCGGGCGGACAGAAGCAGCGGGTCTCCATTGCGCGCGCGCTGCTGGCGAATCCGCAAATCTTGATTCTCGATGACGCTTTATCGGCGGTAGACGCCAAGACGGAAGCAGAAATCATCTCGAATATCCGGCGGTCTCGAACCGGTAAGACGACACTGATCGTCACACATCGTCTGTCGGCGGTTCAGCACGCGGAGCATATTGTAGTGTTAGATGATGGACGAATAATAGAAGAAGGCACACACGAGGAACTGCTCACATTGGGAGGATGGTACTGGGAGCAATGGAATCGTCAACAGGCGCAAGCGACGCTTACAAGTGTGTAATCGGAAAGGTGGAGAGATATACCGATGAGTGGGGAATTTGAATCCGTATTAGACCGCGATGAATTGCGTCGAGTGCGAACGGGAAAGCGGTTGTTACAATATGCAATGTATTATAAGAAGTCCATTCTGCTAGCGCTGCTCATGTTGGCGATTGCAATCGGGACAGAGCTCACCGGGCCGTTCATAGCGAAACGGATCATCGACGAGCATGTGACTGGAATCGAAAAGCCGTGGTATCGGGTTGCAGCTGGATCCTCGGGCAGTGTGAATTATTCAGGCGCTGAGTGGAAACGGGGAGACCGAGTGCCGGTTAATGAACGGGGCGAGGAAGCACGGGTGCTCCAAGTAGGCAGGGATTTCTACTTCGTACCAGGCGGCATCTCGGAAGACGGAGAAAGAACCGTCACGATGGGGGATAGCGGTGCGGCAGCTTTAGTTATTACGAAGAACGGGGTGGTAGCGCAATACAAAGCGCAGCCTCTCACTACGGAGCAGCTGTTTACGTTCTATAAACCGGAATTCGCGGGCATTTTTGATTTATCATGGATTTATATAGCTTTTTTGGCCGTTTCGGCAGTATTCAGCTATGGACAGCGCTACGTACTTCAATCTTCGGCCAACCGTATTATCCGAAAGATGAGGGACGATGTGTTCTCTCATATCAACCGTTTGCCGATCCGTTACTTCGACAATTTGCCTGCCGGGCAAGTCGTGTCGCGGATTACGAACGATACCGAAGCGATTAAGGAATTGTACGTCACCGTGTTAGCGAATTTTTTCTCAGGTACGTTATACATTGTTGCGATTATTGGTGCTATGTTTTTGCTGGACGCACGTCTGGCGTTGATCTGTATGCTTGTGATTCCGATATTGGCTGTATGGACCGTCATTTACCGGAAATATGCAGCTCATTACAACCGAGTCATTCGTTCGACTTTGTCTGAAATGAACGGAATGATTAACGAATCCATTCAAGGGATGACGATCATTCAGGCATTTCGCCGCGAGAAGAAGCAGGAGGAAGAGTTCGAGGCGTACAACAAGCGTTATTTCGACTTTCGGAACAAGATGTTGAACTTGAACGCCTTCACATCGCATAACTTGGTAGGCGTCATTCGGAACATCGCTTTTGTTGCTATGATCTGGTATTTCTCGGGGGTATCGCTCGGAACCGTTGTAGGAGGCGTTTCTCTCGGTGTACTGTATGCGTTCGTTGATTTTCTGAACCGGATGTTCCACCCGATCGTCAATATCGTGAACCAACTGCCGAACCTGGAGCAAGCCCTCGTGAGCGCAGAGCGAGTATTCGTGCTGTTGGACGAAGAGGGAGAAGATATTTCTGACGAGAAAATGCAGCGCTACAAGGGAAATGTCACCTTTGATAACGTATGGTTCTCTTACAAAGACGGCGAGCCGGTGCTTAAGGGAATCTCGTTTGAAGCGAAGCAAGGTCAGACAGTTGCGCTTGTGGGACATACCGGATCTGGCAAAAGCTCGATTCTTAACCTGCTCTTCCGATTCTACGATGTCGATTCGGGCAAGATTAAGATCGACGGCTTTGACATACGGGGCTTGTCCCGGCAAAAATTGCGCAATCATATGGGCATTGTGTTGCAGGATCCGTTCCTCTTTACGGGAACGATCGCTTCTAACGTGTCACTCGATGACCCTTCGATTTCGCGGGAACGAATCGAGAAGGCGCTTCGTGATGTAGGCGCGGAACGTTCACTCGCGAATCTGTCAAGAGGCTTCGATGAGCCGGTTATCGAGAAGGGCAGCACGCTCTCGGCGGGTCAGCGCCAGTTAATCTCGTTCGCACGGGCACTAGCCTTCGATCCGGCGATTCTCATCCTTGATGAAGCAACATCGAACATCGACACAGAGACGGAAGCGGTCATTCAAGATGCGCTGGACGTGGTGAAGAAAGGCCGCACGACGTTCGTCATTGCTCACCGTTTGTCGACAATAAAGAGCGCCGACCTTATTCTGGTCTTAGACCGCGGGGAGATCATGGAGCAAGGCACACATGACGAGTTGATGGCGGCGGGCGGCAAATACTATCAGATGTACGAATTGCAACAAGGCACAAACACGGCGGGGCGCTCCCCGGAAACCGATCCGGTAACCTCCGTGCCAATACTAGCTTCTGCTTCCAACGTGTAATGATAGGGGCCTGCTCTGAAACAAGAGCGGGCCTATTTTCTATTCGATCCGGTCGAGATCCATCTGTTTCTCAAAACGACCATTAACGTATTAGAACGGGAAAAGGTTGCACATTGTCGATAAATTTATTGCTAAATTTCCTTCCTCTCTATGTCGATATACTTAAAGGATTACTATACAGACATGCTTTTGTTATGGAGGGAGTAAATAAAGCTATGAAAGAAGCTGCACAAACACAGCGGTTGTCCAAGCTTAAGGGTTCACGCACCGAGGCATCATGGTTAGGGAAAGCACTGGTAAGCTTTATTGTCTTATGCGTAGGGTTATTAGCACTCGTACCCTCGTCCGGGCATGCTGCAGATGAAGTAGTGAAATCGATCCAATGGGACAATAATTCACCCGTACATATTTATGTAGAGCACAACACGTATCAATTGAAAGTGCTGTCTGAAGTGGAAGGCCTTACGATGAAGAAGGATGTGACCGACGAATCGTACTGGGTATCCTCCAACCCTCAGAACGTAAAGGTAGAGAAGGGACTTCTAACTGCACTTAAGAGCGGAACAGCTAAGATTACCGCGAAGTACAAAGGATTCTCGATTACAGTGGATGTAACGAGTGAGTACTTGTTCAAGGAAATCCGCTTGAATCAGAACGAAGCCACCCAATTGGAACTGGGTGATCCAGTGTTAGCTTTGTCTGCATTTGCTGTGGAACAAGACAGCACTTCCAATGAAATTACGACGAATGCCGAATGGATTTCTTCCAATGCTTCCGTCGTTACCGTGAGTAAGGGGAATGTAACGGCCAAGGGCAAGGGTACCGCTACGGTCACTGTGAAATATAAAGGAATGTCCGATTCTGTAGAGGTGAAAGTAGTCTCTCCTTATTCCTCGATCGAGATTAATCCTATTAGCGGGCTCGAATATTATGTTGGCGATACTGCGGCCCATCCTTTGACGGCTACAGCCAAACTAATTGGAGGCAGCACAGAGGAGGTCACGGAGAAAGCGGAATGGAGCAGCTCTAACTCCAATATCGTCACGGTAGAGAAAGGCCGACTTACTTTTCTTGCAGCAGGCACTGCTAAGATCACCGTTTCTTATCTGGGTGTATCCAAAGAAGTGAGTGTTATTGTAAGGCTTCCTTATCAGGCGTTGGTGTTAACTCCATCTGAAGATCGCCATATGTTCTTGTCAGATGAGCCTCATCAGGTACAAGCTCAAGTCATGAATGATGTGAACAACAAGATGGATGTAACCTCGCTTGCGAAGTGGACCTCTTCCAATCCGATGGCTGTAACAGTCGTGAATGGGAATATTGCGGCCAAAGCAAAGGGTTCAGCCGTCATCTCAGTAGAATACAGAGGCATCACCAAGACGATCAACATCACCGTTCTACCGACTTTATTGTCGATGGAGATTGATGATAAGGGACCGCAATTGTTCCGTAATGAATCGAAGACACTGCCTCTAGTAGCGGGGACAACACTAGACGGGGAATCTTATGATTTCTCCCCTATTGCGAAGTGGAAGTCCAGCAATGAGAGTGTTCTGAAAGTGGAGAACGGGAAAATGATTGCAGACCAGCCGGGAACTGCAGTATTGACCGCTACAATCCGAGGGTTCTCTGCTTCTATTGAAGTAAAGGTTCTGGAGAAGGTGCTGGCGCTTCTGCCTTCTTCCAAATCGATAAGTCTTATTGTTGGAAAAGAAGCAAGCATTCCGACGATTCGCGCAGTATTTGAAGATGGAGCAGAAGAAACGTTAACCGACAAGATGGTTTGGAAAACTTCTTCGCCAAATGTGTTGGTGAAGGACGGCAAGCTGAGAGGACTGCTGCAAGGGAAATTAACGTTGACGGGGACTTATTTGAACAAGACGATAACGATTCCAGTTACGCTTGAAGAAGAAGTGGAGCAATTCAGGATAGAGCCCGAATCAATTGAGCTTACTCTTGGTCAAAGCAAATCGGTTAAGGTGACAGGGGTATACGGGGATGGGGCCACAACAACGCTTACGTCCAAAATCACGTGGAACTCGTCGTCCTCAAATGTTGCAGTGATGAAAGGAAGCTTCGTTAAAGCAGTAGGGATCGGGGATGCTGTATTAACCGGAACTTTTCAAGGTAAGCCGATCCAAATAACAGTTAAGGTTGTTCCTAAGCTGATGAAGCTGGAGGCGGATGAAAAGAGCTATTCACTCGCAGTCGGCGGATCTGCGAATATTGCTCTCCGAGCCATCTACGATACAGGTGCGGCTGCTAATATTATGGCAGAAGCCGTGTGGTCCTCTACTAATCTGGGCGTGGTTCAGGTCGAGAAGGGTCAGATCAAAGCTTTGAAGAAAGGCTCAGCCTCTATCAAAGCAACGTACAAAGGGAAGAGCCTGACCATTCGTGTAACAGTCAAATAACGGCTAGTATAGAAGAGCGGAGTTGCCCATCGGGGCAACTCCGTTCTTGTATGGTTTAGCTATGCTGCATGTAGGCCATCATTGCTGCGGCTAATCGATCCATGCCGACAATTAATTGGTCAGGATCCGTATGAGTGAAGTTCAGCCTCATCATGTTCGGTCTCGGATTCTCCGCATAGAAATCCGTGCCAGGGACGAACGCTACCCCTTCTTCAACCGCAAGCTTCAGCAGCTCTGAAGCGTGGATTGATTCGGGAAGCTCCACCCAAAAGAACATCCCGCCTTGTGGTTCTTGCCAACGTAAATTCGCGAACCGCGCGTCGCTTAGCAATTGCTTCATTCGCAGCATCCGTTTGTGATATTCCGAACGTATAGTGCCTATATGCGCATCTAGATCATAATGCGTAAGCAGCTGATGCAGCGCTTGTTGATCCAATGTGCTGGAATGCAGATCGGCGGCTTGCTTGGCTCGGGTCATCATCTGGATGACACCGCTGTCGCCAATGACCCAACCCGTGCGCAGCGCTGGGACTACTGTTTTGGAGAACGTACTCGTATACACAACCGTACTTTGTTCCGGATGGGAATCGAGGGAGAAGATCGTGGGGTATTCCGCACTGGTATCGAACTTAATCTCTCCATAGGGATCATCCTCCAGTATAAGGACGTTCATTCGCTTGCATTTCTCCAACAAGCCTTTACGCCGTTCCAGGCTCCACACCTTACCCGTTGGGTTAGCGAATGTAGGGATGACATATACAAGCTTGGGTTTGTACAGCTTAAGCTTGTCGTCCAGGTCATCCATGTTCATTCCATGTTCATCTGCTTCCACACCAATTACTCGAACGCCTATGGCCTGGAAGATTTGCAAAGCAGCTAGATAAGTAGGGTTCTCCACGAGGATGACATCGTCTCGGCTCAGATAGATGCGAGCAAGTAAATCAATCGCCTGCTGGGACCCGGTAGTGATTAACATGTTCTCCGGATTGATATGCATGTGTTTGGCCGCCATACGCGTGCAGATCGCTTCGCGAAGGGGGGTGAATCCTTCGGTTAGTCCGTATTGCAGAGCACCTTTACCCTTTTGGAAGACACGTTCGAATGAGGCTTGCACCGCTTCGAGCGGAAAGTAATCCTCAGCGGGTAATCCTCCGGCAAGGGATATAATGGATTTGCCTTGGGTAAGCTTGAGAATATCTCTGACAGCCGAAGAGCGAAGCCCTTCCGTATACTTGGAGAATGAGTATTTCATACACTAGATCCCCTTCCGCGGTATTCTGAATATTAGTAATAGTCTACCGTATTTTTCAGCTCGTTTCTATTTCTTTCTTGGGTGATAAGCTATAGTTAAAAACTATAAAGATGATAGATATTATATCTTGGTCAAATGAGGGGTTTGTATGATACAACTGAGAATAGAAATCATTTCGAGGAGTGAACTAGGATGGCAGAAGTGAAAAAGATAGCGGTACTTCCAGGCGACGGAATTGGTCCGGAGGTTGTTGCTGAAGCAGAGAAGGTATTGAAGAAAGTAGAGGAATTGTTCGGACACCGATTCGAATTGTCTCACGGGATATTCGGCGGGATTGCAATTGATCAGACCGGAACTCCTTTGCCGCAAGCTACTCTTGATATTTGTAAAGATGCAGATGCTGTATTGCTGGGTGCTGTTGGCGGCCCGAAATGGGACAACAATCCCAAAGAAACTCGTCCGGAAACGGGTCTTCTGGGCATTCGCAAGGCACTTGGTTTGTTCTCCAACATTCGTCCTGCTGTTATTTTCGATTGTCTGAAGGAAGCTTCCACTTTGAAGCCTGAAGTACTTGAAGGCACGGACCTGATCGTAGTTCGCGAGCTCACAGGAGGCAGCTATTTCGGTGAGAAGTTCCGCCGCGAGACAGCAGAGAATGGTACAGAAGCCGTTGATACTTGTGTATACAATGTAAAAGAAATCGAGCGCATCGCTCACCAAGGCTTCGAGATTGCTCAGAAGCGCCGCAAGAAGCTGGCTTCTGTTGACAAAGCTAACGTTATGGAGACTTCCCGTCTCTGGAGAGAAACGGTTAACCGGATCGCTCCTCAGTATCCAGATGTTGAGCTGGAGCACATTCTTGTCGACAACTGCGCGATGCAACTGCTTCGCCGTCCTTCCAGCTTCGACGTCATCGTAACTGAGAATATGTTCGGTGATATTCTAAGTGATGAAGCTGCGATGTTGACTGGATCGATCGGAATGCTCGCATCTGCTTCCCTGGGTGAAGGCAGCTTTGGTCTGTACGAGCCGGTGCATGGTTCCGCTCCTGACATTGCAGGACAAGGAATCTCCAATCCGATTGCAACCATCTTGTCCGTTGCTCTGATGTTCAAGCTGTCCTTTAACTACGCTGAAGCTGGAGACAGCATCGAACGCGCCGTGAAGGAAGTATTGGACGCTGGCCACCGTACAGGTGATATCGCTGTAGACAAGAGCAAAGCAATCGGTACAACAGCAATGGGTGATTTGATCATTGCAGCAATGCGTAAGTAATTGATTGATTTAGTAATGTGGCCCGCCTCGTTGGCGGGTCTTTTTACTTGAACGGAATGGAAAGGAAGGGCATGGGGATGGAGCGGAGAAACGAAGTGTTTGCCTTTGTGCTTGGATTCCTACCTCTAAAAATATAATCAAGGGAACTCAAACACAACAGCAATCGTAGCCCATCCCCATGCCCTCCCCGCGCCAAATTGAACTCAACCACAAGGATCTCAGCTACTAGCCTGACGAAATCCTCGCTTAAATTCCCTTTTTATAATCAATATAAGTTAAAAGTCGTTATCATGTTGACTTTCACATTTTGGAATGATACGATTTTGAAAGTGAGCTTACATAAAAGTAGCTAATTATTTTGAGGAGGAATGCTGCATGGCAGATCGTTTGGTTGGCAAGAAAGCACCGGATTTCACAATGCAAACTGCATTAGGTAACGGAGAAGAGTTTGGTCAAGTCTCATTGTCAGATTATAGCGGGAAATGGTTGGTTCTTTTCTTCTATCCACTAGATTTCACATTCGTGTGCCCAACAGAAATTATCGCTATGAGCGAAGCTGTTGAATTGTTCGAAGACCTGGATGCAGCCGTTCTGGGCATCAGCACAGACAGCAAGCATTCTCACCGTGCATGGATCAACACTCCACGCGATTCGAACGGATTGGGCAAGCTGAACTACCCTCTTGCTTCTGACATTAACAAGACTGTTGCCCGTGACTACGGCGTATTGATTGAAGAAGAAGGAATCGCGCTTCGCGGATTGTTCATTATCGACCCTGAAGGCGAATTGAAATATCAAGTAGTTAACCACTTGGATGTAGGCCGCAGTGTAGATGAGACGGTTCGCGTATTACAAGCCTTGCAATCCGGCGGTTTGTGCCCAGCTAACTGGAAACCAGGCCAAAAAACATTGACTGCGAAGTAAGGTACGCGCGGTATTGAAATTTGATTGATGTTCCCTCCTGTCTGCACTTGCAGGTGGGAGGGTTTTCGCGTTTAATAAGGAAAGGAGCAAATTATTATGCCATTGAAACTTCGTGCAGAACTGCCTCCGTTTGAAGGAGTAACCGAGTGGGTGAATGGAGCAGCAGACCCTGCGCAATTGCAAGGGAAGCCTGTTCTGATTCACTTCTGGGCGGTGAGCTGTTATATGTGCAAGGACGGCCTACCCACTCTTAACGAATGGCGGGACAAGTTCGGAGAACAGTATGGAATGAGCATCATCGGTATACATATGCCCCGCTCCGAGAAAGATACAGACATTGATGAAGTGAAGAAGACCATTGAGCAGTATGAGATGAAACATCCGATCGCGATTGATAATGACCATAAGGTGACGGACTCGTTCCAGAACGAATATGTGCCTGGTTATTATTTGTTCGACGGGAATGGACAAATGCGGTTCTATGGCGCAGGCGAAAGAGCGCTTGGCATGGTAGAACAGCGTATCCACAAAATTTTAGGTCCGAAAGAAGAAGCCTAACGTTGTAACTTTTCCAAACACAAGTATTAAGGAGGAATTGTAGAGTGATTGTGCCAGCAGAGTTAAAGTACAGTGAAGAGCATGAATGGACGCGAGCGGAAGGAAATCGAGTCGTCATCGGGATTACGGATTTCGCTCAGCATGAGCTTGGCGATATCGTATTCGTTGAGCTTCCGCAGGTTGGAGACTCCTTGTCATTCGGAGAGCCATTCGGCAGCGTTGAATCTGTCAAAACCGTATCGGAGCTATATGCACCGGTCAGCGGTAAGGTAGTGGAAGTGAACAACACATTGGAAGATGCTCCTGAGAAAGTCAACCAAGCCCCATACGGAGACGGCTGGATGGTCATAGTTGAACTGTCCGATGCTTCCGAGTTGGATAAGCTGTGGAGTGCGGAGAAATACATTGAGACTTTCGGGCAAGAGTAAGGTAAGGTGCTGCTAGTATAGCAGCAAATATGCAGAGAGGCCGGGGCAATAATCCTGGTCTCTCTTTTGTATACTATTTTCAAGACACAGCTTCCCTGTGAAGTTACTTTTGGATGCTCCGAATAGGTTTCTGCAAGGCATACAGCTCATCTTCCAAGCTGCTCATGCGGTCGAGCAGAACAGTCTTCGCATCCATAATGGCTTGGTTATATATGAAAGGATATAGCTCGCGCAGCATCACATCCAGCCATTCCTCTGCAGCTAATTGACCAATGGGTTGTTCGAATTGTGCTTCAAAAGCACTTTGTACGGTTGCCAACATTTGCAGCTTTTGTTCTCTTGGAATTTTGATTATCATAGAAGTTCAATCCTTTCCTTGCAAAAGTTATGGTATGATTTATTATATAAAGAAAAGGGTAAAAATCCAAAAAGGTACTTACCCAAGACAGGAATTTTCGTGTCTTTTAGCGAATAGGGATATGAAACCACAATCTTTTGAGCTTTACCCAGGCGAAGGAGGCGTATGGCAATGAGTTTTTGCTGCGGAGCGAGCATGATTGGAACGAAGGGTACTTTGAAACATTTGTCTGCGCGCATACACAACGTGCCATTGTTATTTTGTCCGGTATGCCATCAGGTCGATGTCCATTATCTAGTAGAAATGGAGTACGAAATACTGGCTGAATATGCCCATGGTGATGGTGCTGCAGAAATTGATTTCGAGGAGTATGTCGAGGACCGGCACGGTGACGCTCTATTCGAGAATTGTGTAAGCAGTGAATCAGAGGATCCGCTTGAGCTGGTTCGCAATCAGATTGATAGTTCACTTGATCTTCTGATGGCCGCCAAAGCGTTGAAAGATGAGGAGTGGGAAGCGCAGCTGAAAGAGCGGCTATCCGTTCTCAGCCAGCGTCGTAACAAGCTGAGGAACAGGACGTCTCAGTCGGCCACCGGATAATATCTCAAGTATGTTATTACGCCTTCCATTTTGGAAGGTGTTTTTGTTTTGGAAGCTTATTCGAGATTAGTAATTGTTTCCAACGGCTCCGTAACAAAACGTTACATTCTGGCGTCAAATTCAGTATGAGGCACAGCATAGGGTGGCTTTGAAGGCAAGGCTAGCACTGTGCTGAGTATTATTATGCTATAATACAAGGATCGGGTTTGGGCTACCCCCATATCTTAAGCAGCCCAATCGAAACATCTAGTGTGAGGTGGAACGGTTGTTACTGGTACTATTCAAAAGATTCTTAGGCAAGCGCCAGTCTCACCATCCCTCTGAAGCGAAAGATACTCCGGAGTATAAAGTAATGCGCATTCAGGAGGGTGAGTTACGGCTACGAAATCAATTCATTACTGATTATCAGCCGTATGTTGCTAAAGTTACAAGCCGTTTTTGCAAAAGATACATAGATCCTTCCCGTGACGATGAGTTTAGTATTGCCTTGGGGGCCTTCAATGAAGCGATCAATCAATTCTCTCCTGAATCTGGACGATCCTTCTTGAGCTTTTCCGAGACAGTGATGCGTAGACGGTTGATCGACTATGTACGGAAAGAACAGCGTTTCTCACAGCAAATTCCCTACAGTTCTTTTGAAGTGGAGGATGAGGAAGAGAGCGCGGTTAATCCGATAGAAATCCACCAAGCAATCGAGCAATATGAGAAGGACAAAACAACAGAGGAGCGGCGCAGCGAGATTGTAGATTTCAGCCGTTGTTTACAGGAATTCGGTATTTCGTTCTCAGAGCTTGTGGATGTGTCTCCAAAACACAGTGATTCTCGTGAAGTATTATTCACGATTGCAGCACTGCTAGCTGCAGATAATAAATTAATGTCCGTCATACTCAGTAAGAGGGTACTGCCCATTAAAGAACTGTTAGAGCAAGTACAAGTATCCCGCAAGACTTTGGAACGTAACCGCAAGTTTCTTATTGCGGTGGCGCTAATCTATAGCGGTCCTTATCCTTATCTAAAAGATTATTTGCGCATACCTAATTCTGATTCCGGAAAGGAGTGAACGAGTTGAATAAAGGAATTGTTATGGAAATGACAGAAGCGCACCTTGTAGTATTAACTCCGGTCGGTCAGTTTCTGCGGGTTCCTCGTGGTAACCGTGTTTGCGAACTGGGTGATGAGATCTTATTCTCGTCTGTTCGGAATCGTTTTAGACGCCCTATGCTTACCTTTATCTCCACCATTTCAGCTGCGATTATCATCTGTATTGTAGCGTTCACGGGGATTACTCCTCACTTGGGCGGCAATCAACCTATCGTTGCTTATGTCACATTGGATATTAATCCAAGTGTGGAACTTGGGATTGACGCCAAACAGCAAGTGTTGGATGTAAGAGGGCTCAATGAGGATGGTGTCCTCCTAATTGAGCAACTCAAATATAAAGGGAAGAGCTTGGACGAGGTTACTGTTGAGCTGCTCGCCAGAGTGGAGATCAAGGGTATATGGAACAGTGGTGAAGGGGATATCATCATATCGAGCTCCAAAGCTTACGAAAAAGCTGCGATCGATGAGGTTGCGATTGGCCAAGTGATAAAAGAATCGGTAGATAAGCATATTCAGACTAATCATCCACAGAATCAAGCGGCAATTCATGTAGCCTCACTCGTCACTCCAGTAGAAATTCGTGAAGCGGCCAAATCCGAAGGGGTCTCCGCTGGTAAATATGCACTTTACTTGAATGCCAAAAGCTTAGGCACTTCAGTCACGATCGAGGAAATGAAGACTCAATCCATTCATAAGATTGCAGAAGATCGGGGCGGTCTCGATAAATTAATTGATACGAACAAAGTGGTGGCCAAAGAAACGTTCTATAGACTACTTCAAGAAGAGAAAAAGGGCGAGTTGGATGCCAAGCTTAAGGAGTCTAACTCCAAGGATGGCAAATCAGACAACAAGAACACAAGCAACAAGAATGATGATAAGAAGAACGATGATAAGAAGAATGATAACGGCAAGAATGATACGAAGAATGATAACAAAACAAGCTCTGCTACAAACAAGAAGCCGGATTACGGTGACACCATAAGCAAGCCTACCTTTACACCGGCGAAGTATGAATCGGATCGGGACAAGAAGGCGAGAGAAGAAGCAGAGAAGAAAAAAGCCGAACAAGCCAAGAAGGAATCAGAAGACAGGCGAAAAGCGGAGCAGAAGAAGAAAGAGGAAGAAGAAAAAAAGAAGGAAGAGCTCAGAAAGAAGGATGAGGAAAACAAACGAAATGCGGAGCTAAAGAAAAAAGAAGAAGAAGAGCGGAAGAAAGAAGAGCTTAGAAAGACAGAAGCAGAGGAAGAAAAGAAAAAGCTTGCCACTGAGCAAAAAAAGAAAGAAGAAGAACGGAAGCGCCAAGAAGAAGATCGCAACAGGAACCAGGGCGATGATCGCAGAAGTCAAGAGAATGACGAATCTAGAAAGCGTCAAGAAGACGATAATCGCAGAGATTAACCCTACTTTTTATTTTATATTGCAATAGTCCCGATCTTACTAGAACGGTAGAACTAGGCAAGTTGGTCTAATAAATAAGCCTTTCCTCCTTAGAGGGAGGGCTTTATTGTTTTCGACAAAGTTCATGGTTATTCGCGATTGACGGAATCAATCGTACCGACTATGATACTGTTGATAAATTGAATAGAGAGGGTGAGGGGAATGTCCGATAAGATGAAAGAGTATGTTCGGGCTTTGAAGCAATATGTCCAAACGGGCAGCTACGGTTCTCTTCACCCTGCTACTCTGCTACAATCGGTTCTTCATGATGCTGCGCCTGAGGAAATCGTAATGCTTCACGAGCGGAGCGTTAATATGCTTGTCGCTGGATTAGATCCGGAAGAGGCGCTGAGAGTTTACAAGAACTCAATGGGGTTCTTAATTGACCTGATGGTGAGTGGCAAGTTACAGTATGTGCAAGCTGAGTTACATAACTCTAATTATCAAACCTCAAATAAATACGAAGATGTATTACAGCAGCTGGATTGCGGAATTATTATGTTTGACTGCGAGGGGTTCGTATCTTTCGTCAATGTACAGATGGCCAAATTTCTAAGTGTGTCACGAAAGTCCCTTTTAGGCTGCAACCTTCGAAGTCTGATGGGACATCGAACCTTATCGAGATCTTTTCGTAAGTTGATCTACAAATGTTATCAGGAAATGTATGTGTACCGATTAAGATATCAAGAGGTGATTGACGATACGGGACGGCATTATCTCATTACGACTACTTACGGTGAAGATATGGACGGGGATATCCTGATCAGTGTGAAGGACATAACCGATTTCAAACGTATTGAGCAGACTGCGTATCAGAATGACAAATTGGCGTTACTAGGCAAGATAGCTGCTTCTATAGCACATGAGGTGCGTAACCCTCTCACTTCGATCCGCGGGTTTATTCAATTGCTTCGTCCCCATCTGAAGTCCCTCGGCAAAGACGAATATGCTAAGATCATAATGGATGAAATTGACCGTGCGAATGAGATTATTTATGAATTTCTTAACTCCTCGAAGCCTTCTGTCCCGGACAAGCAGGAGGTTCATGTAAGCTCTCTGTTAAAAGAGCTTAGTTTGTTGTTTGAAAGTGAAGCGCTTCTTAGGGGCTGTGATATTGAGCTTATGCCCGTAGAGCCTGCACTTACTGTATGCATCGATGTGAAGCAAATGAAGCAAGCCTTGCTCAATTTAGTGAAAAATTCATTAGACGCAGTAGAACGTGAGCCTAAACGTAAAGGGCGAATCCGTATTTCGGCAGATCAGTATGGAGATAAGATCAGGATTTCAATTCAGGATAACGGGACAGGAATGGACGCTAACACACTAGCTCGATTGTTCGATCCGTTCTTCACAACCAAGGAAGAGGGCACTGGACTTGGCTTGCCGGTCTGTTATAGGATAATAAAGAACCATGGCGGATTGATTGCAGTCGACAGTGTTGTAGGGAGCGGTACGACGTTCTTCATCACGCTTCCTTCGTGTTAGACAATATGTGTGAGGTGAAGAGACATGCGGTATAGGGAATTTGGCAAGATCGGCTACCGAGTATCTTCACTGGGATTTGGGGCAATGAATTTGCCTGGCGTACCTTTAGAACAAGCTCGAGAAGCGTTGAATTATGCACTGGATCAAGGAATTAATTATATAGACACGGCAGCTGCTTACCGCAATAGCGAGGAGATCATCGGAGAGACCATCTCCCATCGCCGAGACGAATACTTTCTCGCTACTAAGACGGGCAAACGTGACTATGCATCGGCCAAAGAGGAGATCGATCGCAGCTTGCAACGGATGAAGACAGATCATGTCGATCTGCTGCAAATTCATTATGTCAACTACGTAAAAGAGTTCAAGCAGGCCATGGAGCCGGATGGAGCTTATCTTGCCGCATTGGAAGCGCAGCAAGCCGGAAAGGTAAGGCATATTGGGATCAGCGGACATCGTCCTGAATTGTTAACCAAATGGATCGCATCCGGACAGTTTGATCAAGTCTTGTTCCATTTGAATCTCGCACAGCCGTTCGCTAATCGGGACTTAATCCCGAAGATGGTCGAGCTTAATATGGGCAGAGTGGCCATGAAGCCTTTGTCCGGAGGGTTCATTCAACCTGTTGATAAGGCTATCCGTTATCCCTATAGTAAAGATGTGCATGTGATCATTTCGGGTATGGTAAGTGTGGAGGAAGTGAAGCAAAATATTGCTGCAATGGAAGCAGAGGTTCAAGAGGCGGAGCATGATGAGTTAGAGCAATTAGCCGTTCAATTAGGGACCCATAACTGCAGACGATGTAATTATTGCTCTTGCCCTATTAATATCCCTATACCAGACGTAATGATATCCAGCAGAGTAAGAGAGACCTTTGGGCTTCTGCCTAAAGGCAACGGATTTTTTGATAAGCATAAAGACAATATTATGTCCTGTGCCGACTACGAACCCTGTAAGGAAAAGCCCTTATGCCAACAACAGTGCCCTTATCATTTGCCCATGCAAAGAGTAATACAAGAAGCGGCGGCACTCTATCAATAGACAGCAAGAATGGATATTATGCAAAAACGACTGCATCCTTGTCATAGGGTTGCAGTCGTTTCGTTATGGGGTATATATAATTCAAGCTTGAATTTCTACACTGCGTGTCGGAACAGATGTCACAGGGACCGGCAAGGCAACAACGGTCTCCAGATCCTCCATGCGGATCATCAGACGATTCGCTTCTTCTACTGTAAAGTTTAAGCTGGACATACGTTGAATCAAATTAGGCAAGTTGATCGATATCGTACCGTTACGGTTTTTTTTGGCTTTTAAATCATATTTTAATACCGTGAGCGATGCTGTATAATCATCGGTATGGTTCAGGCTTCCAACACTTACACCTTCAGTCGGAATGACTAACCATTTGCGATTCCATTGGATCGTTCCCGGTTGGAAGGAGACGACTAACCACTCGGCTTCTTCACCTGATGCATCGGACCGCTTGATAATCTCTACAGATTGTTTACCTGTACGAAGCTTCTGACTGGTAGGGATGTCTGGTAAGAAGGGGACGATGAAGATCGGGATCGCGCTTGCTATATAAAGCAGTATGGGTGATTCCTGCCATACACTAGCACCGAACATAATAGCAAAGAGGATTAAACTTAAAATGAGTAACGTTCTGTTGGCTTTCATTTATCCTGTGCCTCCTGTAATAAATACGCTATTACCTATCATATCACACTGTTGATCTGGTTTGAAGATGTAGAAATATGTCATACGCCTTTTGGTAGAGGAGAATTTTCATGTTTCAAGTGTTTGCGCGTGTCAGACAACCCAAGAACTCCTCCTATCGGCGAGGCTTACGTGCTGCAACTATGGAAGGGTTTCCGGCCATTGTCATTGTTCTGCTGTTAGGAGGACCTTTCCTCACGGGCTATTTGCTGTATTTGGGGGCTAGCTCCACTCAGATTGGGATTGTACTAGCTATTCCGAATCTAGCAAATGTGTTACAAATTATTGGGGCTTTCCTTATTCAGAGATTCCAGAATCGCAAGCTAGGGCTGATGTTATTTGCCGGTCTTCACCGGGTGATCTGGACCCTGACCGGGATAATCCCATTTATATTCCCGCCAGAGTGGTGGGTAGCCGTTTATATTGTCGTTACGATGATTGCTTTTACAGGTAATGCATTGGGGAGTGTGTTCTTCACCTCGCTTCTCGCAGATATGATACCTCCTAAAGTTCGTGGACGATATTTGGGATTTCGGAATTCCGTGATATGGGCCTTCGGTTGTGTCGTGCTTGTAATTTGCGGACAAATATTGGATCGAACCCCGGAGCCGACTGGTTTTCATATTTTATATGTGATTTGTGCGGTTTGTGCAGTGTTGAATGTAATTGCTTTTACACGCTATCCGAATATGCCCTTTGTTCCTTCGCAAGAACTGAATAGGAGCAAGATGGTTGTTCAACCCTTTCTTAACAAGCCTTTTCTGATCGCTACGTTATTTATTGCATTATGGCTGCTCATTCAAGGGCTTTCTATCCCGTTCTACAATTATGTTATGCTAGATTTGATGAAAATAAGCTATTCCTGGATATCAATAATAGCAATGACCCAAAATGTAGCCATGATGCTCAGTTACTACATGTGGGGCACGCTGAACATGCAATATTCTACTCGCACCTTGCTGTTCTGGACTTTACCTATTATTGCCTTATCGAGCTTGCTGTGGGGGCTGACTGCCTTTTTACCCGTTATTCCTTTGTTATTCGTGCTGCATATTGCGCTTGGATTCGGGGTGGGAGGATTCAATCAGCTTACGTTCAACTTCGTGATCAGTGATACTCCCAAAAGTGAACGTCCGATGTTTGTTGCAGTATTTTTCGGCATCACGGGTCTAATGGGCTTTATCGGTCCCGTAATTGGCGGTCTAATCTATAAGCAATTATCAGGTTCGGCTGGGTGGGTGCAAATGTACGGAGTATCCGTCTCGGTAGGTATTGCATTACTCTTGATTGCAGTAGGATTGGGAAGAGCGGCACTTAAAGAGCGTACGTTAAAATAGCGGCAGGAGTGTGCATAACGATGGGCTTCGGAACGGATAGTAAGAAGAAGATCGGAATTGTTGGGCTTGGTGATATTGCTGTCAAAGCGTATTTGCCTGTGCTTCTGTCTCATCCCGATGTGCAAATTGAAGGGATTATGAGCCGCCGTTCTGAAACGGTGAATCGCATTGGCGAGCAGTATCGACTGTCAGCCAGATATACGAATTTATCGAGATTGCTAGATCATGAGCTGGATGCGGTATTCGTGCACACGCCAACCGAGACACATGAGGAGATCGTGACGGCTTGTATCGATAAGGGTATTCCAGTCTATGTGGACAAACCGCTCTCGTACAACATTGAGGGATGCCAGCGCATGTCGGAGACGGCGGCAAGGCGAAATGTGCTGTTAGCTGTCGGATTCAATCGCAGATTTGCTCCTATGTATGCAGAGGCGAAAGCTTGGCTTGAGGAGGTCGGAGGCATCGATCTGGCGATCGCTCAGAAGCACCGGACTAGGCAACAGAAGCTGACTGCCCGAGAGACGATGTATGATGATCTGATCCATATTGTGGATCTGTTGCTTTGGCTAGGCGCGGGAGAGCAGGAACTGCTGTCTTGCTTGCAGGAACGTGATGCGGAGGGGCGGCTGCTGCATGTTACAGGAAGTGTCGGATATGGCCAAGCAACTTCCCTATTCAGCATGAGCAGAAGAGCGGGAGCAGATCTTGAGAAGATGGAGCTGCACGGCGGAGGCAGATCGGTTGAAGTAACGAATCTGGAATCAGCGGTATGGCGTGATCGGGATAGTGGTGAGGTTACGAGGAGATTCGGCAGCTGGGAGTCGATTGGTGTTAGACGCGGCTTCGCAGGTGCAGTAGAGCATTTCCTGGAATCACTGGATAAGCCGGAGATTTGTACGATTCGAGCAGACCAGGTTATGCCCACACATAAGTTGATTGAGAGAATAACAGCCACAGGCGGAGACGGATCGAGATAAGTTGGCGTTTCGCAAAATACACACATATAGAAGGACCGTTCGGAGTGATCCGAAACGGTCCTTTATGATTGAGAGTATTCATAATTGCCAATAAAAAAGAGGTGTGCTACAATTGAAATGTTGCACCCGTAGATAATGGGGTATGGATAGTTTCTACCTAATTCTAATTATACCTCAAATATCAGCGGGTGTCAACTGCTTAGCAATAGCGCCTTGAAGGAAATGTACTAGGGAGGGTTTTCACGATGGAACCGATCGATTGGAAGCAAGAAGCGGGACGGTTAGACCAAACGCTAAGCTTGATTCGAAAGGAGCTCGAGCATTGGGAGAATGTGTTGGCAGAACGTAAGAAGGATATCGTTGAATCTAGGAAACATTTCGGTGAATTAACATTTGACCCTCTCGACCTGGAGGAGTCAGCGATGGACTTCCGCCATCATAGAAGGGAGCTGGATCGTCAGGAATTAGTGTATTCCCATGCATTCGCTTCCAGACGCAAGCTGCTTTTGCTGTTAGATGCCCCCTACTTCGGGAGAATAGATTTCCAAGAAAGCGGTGCAAACCAGCCTGAACCCATCTACATTGGAAAAGCCACCGTCCTGGATGAGTTGCAAGAACATGTGTTGATTCATGATTGGCGGGCTCCTATAGCTTCTATGTTCTATGATTATCAGTTGGGCGCAGCTAGCTACGAAACACCGACAGGGAATATAAGCGGGACGATTGAGCTCAAGCGGCAGTACTTAATACGCTTCGGACAGTTGCAGCATATGTTCGACACAGGGCTCCATATTGCCGACAGCTTGCTGCAATTGTTGCTCGGTCAGAATGCCGATGACAAAATGAAAAGTATTGTAACAACCATTCAACGGGAACAGAACCGGATCATACGCGAAACTCGCTATCGGACTGTTATAGTGCAAGGTTCAGCAGGGAGCGGGAAAACCTCAGCAGCCATGCAGCGTGCAGCCTATATGCTTTATCGGCACCGCGATACCTGGCAGGCCAATGATATATTGCTATTGTCACCAAACGGATTGTTCGGTGATTATGTATCGAACGTACTTCCAGAGCTTGGTGAAGACCGCTTGCGTCAGATGACGTTCCAGCAGCTGCTCGAGCAATCGCTCGGAGCGGCTTACAACATTGAAGATCCTTTCAGCCAGCTGGAGAGTTTGTTGGCGGCTGACGAACACGATCCGAATACAGCCAGTCGGATCCGGGCGATCCATTGGAAAGCCTCTCTTGATTATGTCGGCTTATTGGAGGCATATATCCGATCGTTGGAGTTCGAAGGAATGATATTCAAACCGATCGGCTTCCGCTCTCAGACTGTAGTGTCCGTCGAGAGACTGAATCAGCTTTGGTATGAGGAATTCAGCGGGCTCTCGGTACGCAAGCGTGTGGAGAATATTAAGATTTGGATGGAAGCCGAGCTGAAGGTCAAGCGGAAGGAATATATTCGAATCGTATATAAGAATTTGTTGAAGAAGCCGCATTACTTAGGTGCAGAAGAAGAGCTTCTCGAGATGGCGAAGAAGAAGGTTGCCGAGCATTTCAAGGACATGCGCACTGTGGTAGAAGATCTGGCCTTTATTGATTTTCGCGGATTATATCAGCGATGGTTCGAGTTGATGGGGGACGATATTATAAGCCAGCTTGAGGGTGGAGAGTCGATTCGCATGCAGACGCTGGAAGGAATTCAAAGGGACGTGATGCCCTATGAGGATGCCGTACCGCTTATGTATTTGCGCCAAGCGTTCGTGGGAGTAGAACAGCATCATTCGGTGCGGCATGTGATGATTGACGAGGCGCAGGATTATTCTCCGTTCCAGCTTCATATGATTCGCTCGATTTACCCTCGCGGCGGAATGACATTGCTTGGAGATTTCCAGCAAGCTGTATTGGCGCATACATTTGCTAGCGGGAATAGCTTGCGAACTCTGCAGGAGCAATTCCCCGCGGAATCGACATTGCTGTTTGAATTAACCAAGAGCTACCGGTCCACTAGGGAGATCGTAGACTTATCAACGTCTATTGTGAAGAGAACGGACATCGAACCTTTCAGTCGAAATGGTGAGAAGCCGATTGTCGTGCGTGTTGATTCCGGAAGACAGCTTCCTGAAGTCGCAGCTCGAGCCATTCGTGATTTGCAAGCGAAGGGAGCGGCATCCATTGCTGTAATTTGTAAGACCGCCCACCAGTCAGAGCAAGCTCACCGTGACTTATCAGCTGTTTATAAGCGAGATGAGCCTAGGCTGCAGGATGGGGAATATCACATGGTAGACCTTGAGCTGGAGCCGGGAATGGAATTGAAGGTGAAAATGGAGAAACACAGGGGAGTAGAAGAAACATATTCCCAAGCTGCTTCCGTACCGTCAGTTGGAGCCTCTGTGCTTCTAGAGGACACTCAGCAGGAACTGCAGCAGGAACAGTCTTTGGAGTTAGTTACTAAATATACACAGACGTTCAAGCGCGGTGTTGTGGTGATTCCTTCCTACTTGGCAAAAGGCCTGGAATTTGACGGGGTAGTCGTATACGATGCCAGTGAGGAAGCCTACTCGTTGGAGCGAGATCGACGCTTGTTCTACACAGTATGCACCCGAGCCCTGCATCATCTGGTGCTGCTCACTCCAGGTGATCTGACCTCTTTCTTGACAGACGCCAGCGTATACGATGTGAAATACGAATTGTAATCCGGCTCTGTTTAACGCCAAGGACCGCTAGAGTTACCTCCTCTAGCGGTCCTTGGCGTTAAATTAGCGCGGAACACCTACACTTAATGCTTCCTTAGCCAGAATATACATCGCTGAGCTCCAGCCAAGCGGGGTGTTCTTGTTAGGTATACCGGTTCCGCTGAAGAACAGTTCAGGCAATACGCCAGGTTCGGGCATTACGGCTTCGGTACGCGCCAGGTATTCCATCGCTTTTTCTGGAAATCCTAACTCGAAGTGGCACAAGGCTAGCCATGGCAGGCCAAATGTCCATTCTGCTTCTGTGCCCAAGTAGGCTTCACGCGGCAAACCGCGGCCTGATTCTGCTTCCTTGGTGCTATAATAGCTATCTCCTGCATAACGTATTACACCGCGTTCTCTAAGAAGCTGCTGCTCCACGTTGCCCACGACCATCTCACCAAGCAGACCGGTAAGCAGTCTGTATGGGTATATTAGGCTTAGCAAGGAGAGGTCAACTGGCTTGCTCGCACTCTCATGTGGGAACAAAGCGAACACTGAGTCTAATCCAAGCTTAATGAGTCGATCCGGTACTTCGACGATGTTCTCGCCGGCTTTCAGCCCAGCAACACAAGCTCCTACAGAGGAAGCGTGGACTTCCCTCTCCTCCTCCCACATGCCGTTGTCGGGATCGCGCCAATACTGCACATTATCGAGATAACGGACTAGCTTCTGAAGAATGACACGGTCGCGGTCTGTGCGGAACATAGGCTTGCCGAATTTGATGCCAGTTCCAACACCGTATAGGAAGGCACCGATCATGTCATGTTGAACGTGGCCCCAGTTCTGCGTGTGGATCTCATGCAGATCGGGTGTATAGCGGGCATGAATATATTCCCATTCCCATATTGGTTTATGTTCGCATAATATATCGATTTTCCATTCATATTCTAAGAATAAGTCGAACAGACGATGATACGTTCTTTCATATAAGTCATTCGATTTGTTCAGATAGGGCAGTGTGATGTAGATACAATCCCGAATCCAAACAAAACTGTAATCCTGCGATGGACTAGCCACATATACATCTCCAGGAAGACGCAAACGATCCAAGACGCGATAGCTTTCTGTTAACATGAACGAACCCCCATAATAGTAAAAATAACGATAGGTCAAAACAAAATCAGTCAACCCAGTTTCAATTCAACCAAATAGGTTTATATTGTGTATGCTGATTCTATAACTATAGTATCGGCATCTATGAACTCTATTATGCGAACTTGCGACAGGATTCGTCAATATTTTTTGCGAATATTCAGAAAAAATATTATATATGTAAATGTCATACTACCTAACATTACTCATCGGAATTATGATAAAATAGAATAAAACCCGAACAATATTGTAATAAGTGGGGTGGAATGTTTGTGAATGTGAGTTTTATTGACACGAAAGATCTATATATGTTTAACACTGGACAGCTATTTCAAGCGTATCGTGTCTTTGGCTCGCACCAAGGGATATGGAATGGAACTGAAGGGACCCGATTTGCCGTCTGGGCGCCCCGGGCAACAGCTGTAAGTGTGGTTGGAGACTTCAATGAATGGAATGGGCTGTCTCATCCGATGACCTTGGTAGAGCAGACTGGAGTCTGGATGACCTTCATCCCTGGACTGGAAGAAGGAACGGCTTACAAGTATGAGCTTCGTACGCAGCATAATGAATTGTTATTGAAGGCTGACCCTTTTGCCTATCATGCGGAACGACGCCCTGGAACAGCCTCGATTGTCAAGAGGTTAGATAAGTTCACATGGAAGGATGAAGTGTGGCAATCTCAGAAGAAAAAGAAAAGCTCCTATGAAGGCCCAATGTTAATCTATGAGGTGCATCTCGGCTCCTGGAAGATTAAAGGCAAAGAGGACTTTTATACGTACCAGGAGCTGGCCCATGATCTAATTAACTATGTGGTGGAGATGGGGTACACCCATATTGAGCTCCTCCCGTTATCCGAACATCCCCTTGACGCCTCGTGGGGTTATCAAGCTACAGGCTATTATGCGGCGACGAGTCGGTACGGTTCCCCGGAGGAGCTAATGGAATTGGTCAATCGTGCGCATGAGCGAGGAATAGGGATTATTCTGGATTGGGTGCCAGGCCATTTCTGCAAGGATAACCACGGTCTCCGGCTGTTTGATGGATCGCCTTTATTTGAACCTGCAGATTCGCGGTTGGCTGAGAAACCATTATGGGGAACCTTATCATTCGACTTTTCGAAGACGGAAGTGCAAAGCTTCCTTATCTCCAATGCGTTATTCTGGTTGGATGTTTTTCATATTGATGGATTGCGGGTCGATGCTGTAGCAAGCATGTTGGATCGGAATTTCGACAAGCCTGAGTCTATGCAGACATTTAACGAATCTGGGAGCAGTGAGTACTCGGAAGCGGTACAGTTTCTGAAGCGCCTCAACGAAACTGTGCAGCAATATTTCCCAGGAGCGCTAGTAATGGCCGAGGATTCTTCGAATTATCCGCGTGTAACTTCTGCTTCCGATGCGAACGGACTAGGCTTCTGCTACAAATGGAACATGGGCTGGATGAACGATATGCTGCGATACATGAGTTATCCACCGGAGATCCGGCCGCAGCATCACACACTGCTTAATTTCGCCATGATGTATGCATACAGCGAACGATTCGTATTGCCGCTTTCTCATGATGAAGTGGTTCATGGCAAGTTATCGTTACTCGACAAGATGCCGGGTGCTTATGAGCAGAAATTCGCGAATTTGAGGCTCTTTCTCAGCTATTGGATTGGACACCCAGGCAAGAAGCTGCTGTTCATGGGCGGGGAGCTAGCGCAATTCGCCGAATGGAAGGATGCGGATCAGCTCGATTGGCCGTTGCTCCGTTATGATTCTCACCGCAATTTCCACCGGTTCTCGAGACAATTGAATCATTTGTACACCTCACATCCGGCATTATGGGAGCTGGATTTCGAACAGGAAGGGTTTGAGTGGATTGATCCGGATAATGCAGAGCAATGTGTAGCATCGTTCGTTCGCTATGGTCGCGGATTGACCAAGCCCCTTGTATTCATTTGCAACTTTTCTGTGAACGCCTATGACAAGTATCGTATTGGGGTGCCTGAGTCTGGTGTATATAGAATGCTGTTATGCACGGATGAACAACAATATGGCGGTGCCGGAATTTATGATTATGAAAAGAAAATAATGACGGAAGAAGTATACATGCACGGACGCGAGCATAGTATTGAATTCGCACTACCTGGATTAAGTTGCATAATCTTTTCGGCAAATTGACTCAGGGTTGTATCCATGTTAGGCCTATGGTGAAGTGCGTTTGTTTCACAAATGTTGAAGGAGGAGCGTTCATGCAGCGTAAAGAATGTGTTGCTATGTTACTGGCTGGGGGAGAAGGTAGAAGACTGGGGGCGCTGACTCGCACATTGGCGAAGCCGGCTGTTCATTTTGGCGGGAAATATAGAATTATTGACTTTACCCTAAGCAATTGCACGAACTCCGGAATTGAAACGGTGGGTGTGTTAACTCAATATCAACCCCTTGCTCTCCATTCGCATCTTGGAATTGGCAGTCCTTGGGATCTTGATCGAAAGTCTGGCGGCGTAACGGTGCTTCCTCCTTATGTCAAACAGCGCGGCGGAGATTGGTACAAGGGTACCGCTAATGCCATTTATCAAAACATAGGATTCATCGAACAGCATGATCCGGAATATGTGCTTATTATATCGGGGGATCACATTTATAAGATGGATTATGACAAGATGCTCACCTACCATAAGCAAAAGGGCGCAGATGCCACAATTGCAGTCATTGAAGTGAAATGGGAGGAAGCCAGCCGTTTCGGTATCATGAGCACAAGCCCGGATCATCACATTACGGAATTCGCGGAGAAACCGAAGCAGCCGAAGAGCAATCTGGCATCTATGGGTGTTTACATGTTCAGTTGGCCAGTTCTGAAGCAGTATTTGATCGAAGACGATGCGAAGCACGGCTCCACCAATGATTTCGGTAAAGATCTTATTCCCGCTATGCTGAATGCAGGTCAGGAAATGTTTGCTTATCCTTTTGAAGGATATTGGAAAGATGTCGGAACCGTTGAGAGTTTGTGGGAAGCAAGCATGGATTTGCTCGAGAGCAAGCCCAGACTCAATCTGAATGATCGTTCCTGGCGTATTTACTCGGTTAATCCGAATCAGCCTCCGCATTACATAGGCCCCGCTGCCAAAGTGCAAGCCTCGCTTATTAATGAAGGATGTGTTGTTTTTGGTGATGTCGACCATTCCGTCTTATTCTATGGGGTCCATGTGGACGCTGGAAGCCGAATCAAAGACTCGGTTATAATGCCAAATGTGAAAATTGGCCGAGGTGTAATTATCCATAAAGCGATTATCGGCGAAGGTTGTGTAATTGAAGACGGAAGTGTCATCGGCTCTGAAGGCGATGACGAGATTACTCTGATCGGCAGCTTTGAGACCGTAAGCGGAAAACGGGGGGCGGAAGTATGAAGCGAGCGATGGGCGTCATTAATCTTGTCAATGAATATGAGGAAATGGAAGAGCTCACTTATGGCCGTTGTGTAGCCTCTGTGCCATTTGGCGGACGTTATCGGTTAATCGATTTTATGCTGTCAAGCTTGGTGAATTCCGGTATCTCTAACGTCGCCGTGTTCGCTCATACGAAGTACAGATCCCTTATGGATCATCTAGGGTCCGGTAAAGAGTGGGATCTCGACCGAAAGCGGAGCGGGTTGTTCATGCTTCCCCCCGCAGTTGACGAGATGCAAGATATGCTCAAAGGAGACCTGTACCACTTTAATCGCCATCGGGATTATTTCTACCGCAGTCCGAATGATTATGTAATTATTGCGCGCAGTCATATGGTCTGTAATATTGACTTCACCAAAGTGCTTGAAGCCCACATGGAGAGCGGAGCCGATGTTACGGTTTTATACAAGGATACGGTTGATCAATCCAGTGCCCGTTGCCGACGTCTGCAAATGAATGATGAAGGTCGAGTTATTGCGATGCAGGACCATCTCGGACGATTGGCAACAACGAACGTATCGATGGAAGTATTCGTGTTACGCAAGGATTTGCTGCTTGATCTGGTTCAAGTGTCGCTCGCAGAAGGTTATGATCACTTCGTACGCAACGCCATTATGCGCAATGTGGATCGACTTCGCATTCACGGCTACAAATATGAAGGGTACTTAGGAATTGTGAACACCATTATGAGTTATTACCAGCATAGTATGAATTTGCTTAATCCAGAGGTGTACCGAGACTTGTTTTTCTCGCCGGGTCTTATTTATACAAAGATCAAAGACGAACCTCCGACCAAATATTTGCGTTCTTCAAATGTAGGCAATTCTCTGATTGCCAATGGCTGTCATGTCGAAGGCACGGTCGAGAACAGCATTTTGTTCCGGGGAGTGAGGGTGCACAAAGGGGCCTCAATCAAGAATTGTATTGTAATGCAGAACTGCGAGATTGGAGAATATGTCTCGCTCGAGAATGCCATTCTCGATAAAGATGTAATCGTCGGCCGCGGCCGCGAGCTGTTAGGTGCTCCTTCAGCGCCGTTCATTGCAGCCAAAAAACGAATCATCTGAGGATTCGATTACAAGCTTCAAATAAGAAAGGGCAGGGATCAATATGAACGTGTTATTCGCGGCATCGGAAGCGATGCCGCTCGCCAAGACAGGAGGTCTAGCTGACGTTATCGGAGCATTGCCGAAGGCTCTTCTGGAGAAAGGCGCAGATGTACGCGTCATTATGCCCAAATACGGAAGCATTCCGGATGTCTACAAGCATGAAATGGTACATATCGGCCATGTCTTTATCCGCCTGGGGTGGCGGAATCAATATGCCGGCTTGGAACGATCGGTGGTTGACGGAGTCACCTATTATTTTGTAGATAGTGAATTTTACTTCAAGAGACATGGACTTTATGGATACGGTGACGATGCAGACCGATTCGTGTTCTTCAGCCGAGCTGTCACTGAGCTCATGAAGCTTCTTATCGAGGATGGGTTCACGCCAGATGTCGTGCATGCGCATGATTGGCAGACTGGGCTTGTGCCGATGCTGTTGAAGCTTGGCTATGGCGGAGATGCGGGGCGGGCCATGAAGAGTGTCTACACGATTCATAACATGCAATACCAGGGCTGTTTCTCCCGAGAGCTAATGAAGGATCTGTTAGGACTCGGCGATGAGTGGTTCACTACCGAGTATCTCGAATTCTTAGGCGGAGCGAGCTGTATGAAAGGTGGCCTTGTGTTTGCGGACAAGCTGACCACTGTAAGTGAGACATACGCTGCAGAGATTCGTACGCCGGAATATGGAGAGAAGCTCGACGGTGTGCTTCGCATGCGTGAGCTCGATCTTACAGGCATTGTGAATGGGATCGATACCCAAGTGTTCGATCCGATGAATGATGCCAACCTTGCGGTGCCGTATCGGGACTCATTGACTAAGAAGAAACAGAACAAAACATCCTTGCAGCGAGATAGGGGGCTGCAGGAAAGCTTGGATACCCCATTGATTGGTATGGTTAGCCGATTCGTGTCTCAGAAGGGACTCGACCTTGTGGAGGCCGTCCTGCAGGACATCATTCACGATGGAGTGCAGCTTGTGCTGCTCGGCACGGGAGACAAGTACTATGAAGACCTATTCCGCTCGTATGCAGCCCGTTATCCCGAGCAAGTGGCAGCGACAATCGGCTTCGATGACGGGCTGGCCCGACGTATTTATGCGGGAAGTGACATGTTCATGATGCCGTCGCGGTTCGAGCCCTGCGGTCTGGGACAGCTGCTTGCGTTACGCTACCGATCTGTCCCGATCGTCCGAGAGACAGGCGGTTTGAAGGACACGGTACCGCCTTATAATGAATTCACGGGAGAAGGGCTTGGCTTCAGCTTCGCGCCGTATTCGGCTCACGACTTACTGTTCACGATTCGCAGGGCGATCTCGTTCTACGGGCAGCCTGAGCATTGGTCCGCGCTGCACCGCAACATAAGCAAGGCCGACTTCAGTTGGTCTGCGTCGGCCAAAGCTTATATGCAGCTATATAAGGGGCTGCTGTCTTAGTAGGGCAATAACGAACAGCCTTTCGTTGTTTCGGTGTCCGGTGCAAGCGTCTGAGTAGTGGACCGCACAGAAGACTTAACTCCCTATAAGAAAAGAAGCATAGAAAGGGCAGTAGCCCACCTTTCTGCCCTCCCACGTCACAACTGAACTCAACCGCCACATACCTCTGGAGTGATCTGCTCCAGAGGTTGTTCCTTTCCTTCCCTATCCTTCGCAAGTCAAGTCAACCCTTCAAAGCCCCGACCATAACCCCTTTGACGAAATACCGCTGCACGAAGGGATAGACCAGCAGGATTGGCACCGTGGCAACCATAATCGTCGCGTATTTAATCGTCTCGCCGATTTGGTAGCGGTCCCCTGCAGATGCATCCGTGGACATGCTGTCCGTGGAATTAGAGATCAGGATCTCCCGCAAAGTCAACTGAAGCGGGAATAAATTATGGTCCTTCAGGAAGATTGAGGCGTAGAACCAGCCATTCCACTTCTCAACCGCATAGTACAAGGTCATAACGGCTAGTACTGGCAGAGAGAGAGGAAGGATAATGCGGAACAGAATAATAAAGTGATTCGCTCCGTCAATCTTGGCCGATTCCTCCAAGCTATCCGGCACAGCCTGGAACGCCGTTCTCATAATGATTAAGTTAAAGGTATTAATGGAGAAAGGGATAATCGTTGACCACAAGGAATCGATCAGGCCTACACCCTTAACGACCAGGTAAAGAGGGATCAAACCCCCGCTAAAAAACATCGTGAATACGATGACAATCATAAACATCTTGTTCCACATTACATTTTTACGAGAGAGTACATAGGCTCCCAGAGCGGTCATGATCAGATTGACCAGTACCCCGAATATTACGATAAAGGCTGTATTGCGATATCCCCGGAGAATACCAGGGTTTTTGAATACACTCTTGTAAGCTTCAATGTCAAATCCAAGCGATTTGTATAAGAAGCCATTGTGGGTGACCAATCTTCCCGCATCGCTGAAGGAGGCAAATGCCACGTACAGCAGTGGATACAAGGTTAGCACAATTAGAACAATCAGAATGAAGTGGACGACAAAGCCGAATACTTTTTCTGAGAATGTTTCCTGCATTTTCATAGATTCACCCTCCGTTCATCATCACCACAAGCTGTTCTCGTTTACCTTGCGGCTTATATAGTTTGCGGTAATCAGCAAGGCCAGGTTAAAGATGGAATTAAACAATCCAACTGCGGTACTATAGCTCCAGCCAAACTCCAGCAACCCTTTCCTATATACAAAAGAGGAGATGACATCAGCGGTTTCATACGTGGCCGGATTGTACAAAAGAATGATCTTCTCGAATCCGACATTAAGCAGATTGCCCATTCGCAGGATGAACATGATCATAATAGTCGGTAAAATGCCAGGCAGCGTGATATACCAAATCTGCTTCCAACGAGAAGCTCCATCCATGCGTGCAGCCTCGTATTGCTCCGTATCTATGGTCATCAATGCTGCAATATAAATAATCGACTCCCAGCCGATTCGTTGCCAGATTTCGGATATGACATAGATAGGACGGAACAGGTCCGGCTGTTGCAGCATCGTTTGTCCGTCGTAGCCGAAGAACATAAATAAGCTGTTAAGAAGACCGTCTGCATTAGTGAACGTCTTGATCATGCCGCATATGACAACAAGCGAGATGAAGTATGGCATATAAGTGATCGATTGCACGATGCTCTTGAAATAACGATTTCTGACTTCATTAATAAGCAAGGCCAATATAATCGGTGCCGGAAACTCAAAGGTAATTGATAAACCGCTTATGATTAGAGTGTTTTTCAATATTCGCCAAAAATAATAGGAGTTGAAGAAATCCTTGAAGTTGGCAAGTCCGACCCATTCACTGCCGGAAACGCCTTTAATAGGGGTATACTCTTTGAATGCAATCAAGACCCCGTACATAGGAGCATAGTGAAAGATGAAATAATAGATCAGGACTGGAATCATCATCACATATAAGTATTTATTAGTGAAAAAATCTCTTACAAACCTTGCGCTGAACGAGTTTCTGGCTTTTATCGCCTGCTCCGTTTTGATGGCCACTGGATCTGTCATGGTACCCCTCCCTCCTATAGAAAATGGGGAGAGCGGACAAAGGCCCTCCCCGTTTGCAGGCAATTAACGTTTGTTGTAACGATCCAGTGCTGCGGCCTGAATTTCAATGGCACGGTCGATCTTAATAGATTTCATTTTGTCAACGTACTTCTCGAAGGAGTCTACAGACTCTGTGCCCAAAATGATTTTGAGTGTCATTTCATCAACCAGAGTATTGATATCGGTCATAATTTTCGCGAACTCTGTGCTCTCTTCAGGTGTAGGTGTGATTGGAGGCAGCTGGTATTTATCCACGTCAGTCTTCGCCCAGGTTGCAACAGCATCACGCTGGGATGGCAGAGCCAGGTATTGCTCGATATAACGTTTGTCTTGAATGAATGGACCGCCGCTGTTACCACGGATGTGAAGGGCCATAGCTTGGGCTGGAACGAGTTTATCCGGGTTCTTCATCAGCAGATCCGTGTATTTCGGATAGCCGTTTTCCATTTTGTAGCTGACGCCTTCTGTACCGAAGTTGAAGAACAATCCGCCTTCTTTGCTGTAACCGAAGTCGAGCATTTTGGCTGCAAGCTCAACATTTTTCGATTTGGCAGTAATGACAACCATCCCCCCTGGAGAGAAGGCGAAGTCTTTTTGACCAAACTTAGGCGTGTCGCCTTTCTTAAGAACTGGATATGGCGCAGCGGCCAGCATCGCTTTAGGATCTTTGGCTTCGATTAGAGGCTGCCAACGGCCGATACCGCCGCCTGCATTACCGACAGTTGCTCCAGTTGCTCCCGATACGAAGTTCGCATCAAGCACTTTTACGTCAGCCGTTGCCAAGTTTTTGTCGATCAAGCCTTCTGCATACCATTTGCGGAAAGTGGCCAGGAACTCTTTGTATCCAGGCTCCATCGGCCCAAACTTGATCTTGCCGCCCTCCATGTAGAAATTGCGGTTAATCCCAAATGCACCAACAAAAGCTCCATTCGAGAACTCGTTAAGAGGTCTTGGTAACCCTACGAAAGAAACGGGAGCCGTCGCGCCTTTCTTTTCTTTGAACGCTTTCAAGGTAATGTACCAATCATCGATCGTAATTGGCATAGGTAAGCCGAGCTCGTCTAACCAGTCCTTACGAATGATAGGACCTTGAAATACTTTTAGATAATCATCTCCGCGGATGAACGGGAAGGCATAATAGCTGCCGTTATCGGTCTTTGTCATTTTGTCGATTTCCGGATTTTCCTTCAAATATTTCTTGAGGTTAGGAGCATATTTATCAATAACATCATTTAATTTCAGAATGTAGCCGTCCTTGATCGCTTTTTCTGGACCTCCTGGGAAGGTGTAGAAGTTGTAATCAATCATATCCGGCAAATCTCCGGAGGCGAGCATGACGTTCAGCACTTCTTTGCCTTGGTTAGGAGGCGCCGTAATATATTTAATTGGTACTCCGGTTACCTTTTGCCACTCCTGATAGAACGGTACATCGTTCTGCGAAGATTTAACGCCTGTCAGATTGCCTGTCATTTCTTGCCAGAATGATAATGTCGTAGTCGTCTTCATCGGATAAGTTGTAGCTGCTGAAGGAGCGGTGGATGCTGCTGTTGAAGGTGCAGGAGTGGAACTCTTGTTGTCGGTCTCTTTTGTTGACGAGCATGCTACCAATAAACTGTTTACTGCAAGCACGGCCGACACAGCAGTTAAGAGCTTTACTTTACTTTTTTTCATTAGTTGACCTCCTGAATTCGAATGGACAAGGGTTGCCTCGAGACCGTTATTAGGATGAGTCTCGTGTCCTCATAATATGATTACGCTTACAAAACAACAATCGTAAATATATCCAATTCGATCGTGAGTTCTGTATTCGAGGTATGCAAAAACTCCAATTGCATCTGCAAAAAGAACAATACTAACGGTTATCAGGGGTATAAAAAGAGCGGGAAACTGCACAGTGACGCGCTTTTCCCGCTCTTTCTGAAAACTGGATTATTCCTTCTCTCAGAGCCAGGCTGTTCCTCGCTATGGCTCAAGCATTTCCTTGAATTTGCCCGGGGTAATCCCCTCATACTTCTTGAAAGTGCGGATAAACGCATTCACATCATTGAAGCCTACGCAGCCTGAAATGTCATTAATGCTCTTTTCTCGTTCGGATAGTAGCAGTTTGGCCTTCTCGATCCGTTTCTTGTTAATAAAGTCTAGGAGGCCTTCACCAGAATGATCCTTGAACAGCTTGGACAAGTAAGTCGCTTTCATATCGAATTGGCAGCCGATCGTTGTTATATTCAAGTTCGGATCGTTATAATTCTGTTCGATCCACTCCGTTACACGATCCATGAGATCATCCAATGTATGTTTACGGTTATGCTGCATTTGTTGCTGGCGTTTGACCGAGGTATAGTCGCATACCTGCTTCAGTAATTCCGTCATTTGCTGATGCATGTCCTGGATCGTCTCACATGCGGTCAGGCGCGCTATACGCTTAGGATTCTGCACTAGAAAGCTTTCTTGCAAACTGCCGATCTCACTGATCGTCTTAATCAGGGTGCTGACCAAATTAAGCATCAAACATCTGGCAAATGCTACAGACACGGTAGAATGCTGGAAATTGGCTGTGATGATTTCATCCAAGGTCTGCTTCGCCTTCTCGTAATCCCCTGTTTTGACTAGATTGATGAGCTGCTGTTCGACCTGCAAGGGATAATAATAACCGAGTTCATGATCATTCGTTCGTTTATGAATATCATCATAGGACAAAATCTCATTGCTGCCCATTACCAACTTATATTCGAGGGCATCAAGCGCATCTGAATATGCACGCGTAATTCCCGCATAAGTGGACTGAATCGAGCTTAGAGATACCGTAAGATTAAGATGGTAATGATCATGCAAAAATTGTTGGGAGGCTTCTGCTATACGCCGCAGATCAGCCCGCTGTTCCATTTCATTGGTTTGTTTGAAATTTACTAAACAAGCCATAGTCTCATTGATTTCCCCTACGTAGCCCAGGTTATTCTGACCAGTGAATTCTTCTACTACGTTGGTTACGATGAACAAGAGCAGCTTGCGTTTCTCCTCGGGATCCATGCCCTTAATCCTGTTGTAGAAAAGTCCAGACGGTTCCACATAGAACAGAATAACGGCGAACTGATCGGATTCGAATCGCATCTGGAATGTGGTGAGTGACTCGGAAATAGGGATTTGACTGTCCAATCTGCCCTTTAAAAGCCGGCCAATGAAATGAGATCTCATCAGGTTGCGCTGTTGTTCCATCTGTATTAATGTCTGGTCAATGGATTGTTGAATGAAACCGAATTCATTAACACCATTCTTGAACACTTGAGATTGTCCGGAGAACGATTGCATTAATCGTCTGACCGGATTGTAATTTTTGCGTAAGAAGAAGGTGGACAGGAGCACGCCGCCAATCAAGCTGATCAAGATGCTAATAACGGTTAAGTTTCGCACATACTCCGCTTTCTCCCAATACAGACTGCTTGGAATCATGGAGACGTATTTCAGTCCCGATTGCTCGGATTTCATATACCATACTTCGAATTTCTGTCCATTCATTGTGTGATAAAAGAGCCCGGTTGAATCAGACATACTATTGGTTGGAAAATGTTCGGCTACAGCCACATCCGTGTTCGATACTAGCGGCTGATTCTGTTCATTAAGAATGAGTACATAACCTTTGTTGAAAAGCTCGACGTTCTGGATCGAGCTTAATATTCGCGATTGGTCAACCATAATAACATTCGTACCTACAGATTCAGAGTTAGCAGCAGGATAGGTGCTTAGGTAAGCTACGGCCTTAGTCTGCTTACCGTTAGCGTCTACGCGAATCATGGGCTGGAAACCTTTGAAATCAGTTTGTTTCATTAGATGGATCCAATCGTCATAGGTTAAATCGGATGTTTGGTGCATATGAGTGTATGCGAATGAGCCCTCACGCACCATGCTGGGCAAAAGTACCATATTGGCCTTGGTCAAATAAACGTAGAAGAAGTCGACTTGCGAATACGCGGTCTTATACAAGAGCATCTCCTGGGAAATATGATACAAATCGTATCCGTAGTCGTTAGGGCTGTGCAAATATTTGTTGGAGTACAACAAGGATTGCACCTCAACATTCCAGGTCAACTCGATATTCAGACGTTCCATCGATTGAAATTGATTGTCCATAGCTTCCCGTACTTGATTCAGCAAAGCGTTGTTCGCCTGGTGAATCTCATCCTCGAGTGTTCGGCTTGAGGTCGAATATACGAACATGCTAAGAAGGATGGGCAATAGCAGGATCGTCATATAGGACAACAACCAGGTCAGCCAAATGCTGCGTCGGCGATTAAGAAGCTCTTTGAATGCCACTGGTAAATCCCTCCAGAACCTAAACAAATATTGTCCATTTAATGAGCTTTGTAACCTATATTACCTCTTTCCCCATCAGACGTATATTGGGAATTTATGATTAGATCGACAAACAACAGGGTAAGCATTACTTATTACCCATATCAGAAGAAAGTAGGCCTTATATGCAGATTGAAAGCTTTTATCATGGAACAAGGAACAACTGGGCATATGCTTACGATGAAGAGACTGTGCATTTGCGCCTGCGTACTAAGCGAGATGATGTGGAGGAAGTATCAGCTATAACGGGGGATAAGTATAATTGGGACCGATTCTATGCCGAATATTCCATGGAAAAAGCAAATTCGGATGCGATGTTCGATTATTGGCAGGTTGAAGTGAAACCAGAGCACAAACGGTTCAGCTACGGGTTCCGTATTCGCTCGGGAACAGAGACATTATGGATGATTGAATCAGGTGTCTACTCAGAACAGCCTTATCCGCCAGGCGGATATTATGATTTACCTTATATACACAGAAATGATCTATTCAGAGTGCCGGAGTGGGCTAAGGAAGCGGTATTTTATCAAATATTACCTGATCGTTTCGCGAATGGGGATCCCTCCAATGACCCTGAATATGTGCAAGAGTGGGGGGGAAGGCCTGATTTATACAATCATTTCGGAGGGGATTTGCAGGGGGTGGTGGACCATCTCGATTATCTGGTCGATCTCGGGATTAACGCCATTTACTTCACTCCTGTGTTCAAGGCCCCTTCCAACCATAAATACGATACAGTCGATTATCGAATAGTAGATCCTCATTTTGGGAGTAATGAACTACTTAAGGAATTGGTGGAGAAATGTCATCAGAACGGGATTCGAGTCATTCTCGATGCTGTGTTCAATCATTGCAGTGAGCGATTCCCCGCTTTCATGGATGTCCAGCAGCATGGAGCAAACTCCAAATATGCAGAATGGTTCCATGTGAACGAGTATCCGCTTGAGGTGAGGGACGGCATACCCACTTACGACACATTCGGCTTCTATGGGGATATGCCTAAGTTCAATACGGCAAATCCAGAAGTGAAGCAGTATTTGCTAGACGTTGCGGAATATTGGATACGTGAAATTGGAATTGACGGTTGGCGTCTCGATGTCGCGAATGAAGTAGATCATCATTTCTGGCGGGAGTTCCGTCAAAGAGTCAAAGCCGCTAATCCAGATGCTTATATTGTAGGGGAAGTGTGGAGCGATTCGATTATGTGGTTGTTAGGTGACCAATTCGATTCCGTTATGAACTATCCTTTCTCCAATAAAGTGTTGGAGTTTTTCTCGCAATCTAATACGGATGGCTTCACTTTTGCGAACAACATGGGGTATTTGCTGATCAGGTATCCAAAACAAACGAGCGAGGTGATCTTCAATCTCCTGTGCAGCCATGATACGGCAAGGGTGCTAACCAGAGTTGGCGAGGATAAACGAAGGCTTAAGCTATGTGTTGTATTCCTGCTGACCTATATTGGTACACCGTGTATTTTCTATGGAGATGAGATTGGTCTTAAAGGTGGGGACGATCCGGACTGCCGTTCTTGTATGGAATGGAATCCGGTTAAAAGGGATAATGAGTTGTTCGACTTTTATAAAATGCTGATCCATCTTCGCAAAGAAAATAAAGTGCTGCAGCGCGGGTACTTCCGATTTCTAAAAGCGGATCCTGACGACCAACGAATTATTTACGAGCGTATTGATGAGGAGTTGCATTTCACGCTTTGGATGAATAACTCGGAAGAACATACGGTAGTCTCTCATCCTATGGAAACCGAAGATTGGCAGGATGCGCTTACCGGTGAAGAGGTTCGTCCTTCAAAAGGGATTATGCACATAGAATTGGAGCCGTTTGGCTACCGAATTTTGCGCCGAGCATTAAAGTAAATCTGATGAATCTTGTTTCACACCTTAGGGAAAAGGGTATATAGGAGTATTGATAACTTTTCCCGAAAGGTGTGAAATGAATGTCTAGCAAACAATGTGTAGCCATGCTCTTAGCAGGTGGTGAGGGCACGCGTCTTGGTGTGTTGACTCAAAATGTAGCCAAACCTGCCGTTCGTTTCGGCGGGGAATATCGGATTATTGACTTCTCTTTGAGCAATTGTATAAATTCTGGTATAGACACAATAGGTGTTCTAACCCAATATAAACCTTCTGCACTCAATTCCCATATTGGCGAGTTGACTGGATGGGATCTCAATCGAGCGGATGGCGGGATATCGATCCTTCCTCCAGTTGAAGGTCCAGAGGGGACAAGCTGGTATACGGGCACAGCTAATGCGGTGTATCAAAATTTCAGCTTCATTGAACAATTCAATCCGGAATATGTGTTAATCGTCTCTGGCGATCACGTATACAATATGGATTATAGGGATATGTTAGAGTTCCACAAGCAGACAGATGCCGATGTTTCGATCTCTGTCATGCCTGTTAAGTGGGAGGAAGCTAGCCGCTTCGGGATTATTAGTGCTGACTCGGATCACCGAGTGACCCGTTTCACGGAGAAGCCTGGTAAACCAGATAGTAATTTGGCCTCGATGGGTATATATATTTTCAAATGGAGCGTATTAAAAGCTTTCTTGTCCGCAGATGAGCAGAATGATCAATCCTCTCACGATTTCGGTAAAGACGTCATTCCTTGCATGTTGGAGAAGGGTGCTCGCTTGAAGGCCTATCCATTCCGAGGATATTGGAGAGATGTCGGGACGGTAGAATCGTTGTGGGAAGCCCATATGGATTTGCTAGAGGACAAGCCTCTCTTTCAGTTAAATCGCAAAGAATGGCCTCTGCGTACACTGGCATCTGCTGTGGCATACAGCCATAAATCAAAAAGAAATGCTCAGATTGAGCGTTCTATTATAGCCTCTGATGTGGAAGTCGGCATGGGTAGCGTTATTACCGAATGTATCATTATGCCGAATGTGAAGATTGGCCGGAATGTTACGATACATAAGGCCATCATTGCAGAGGGCGCAATCATCGAGGATGGCGCTACTATTGGATATCTGGACTATAACGAGATAACGGTCATAGCAGAGAATCAGATTGTGCCAGGCAAGCTGGTCAAGATCTCCCGGACCTTGTTACCTAAAGGCTTCCAGGTGCGTGCTGGTGCGGGAATAACTGGCTGATCGGCCGAAGGAATATAGTGGACGGAAGACCCTGCCTTGTCGGCAGGGTCTTTGTTGGCTTTGCATCGCGGACAGCTGTGGGATTTCTGGAGTGATCTTTTCCGGCGTTTTGATTGATCTTTAGTTGTAAGGTGCTGTTTGATATAATGAAAAAATGGCAACCTAAGGTATGTGTCAAACTAAGTTAAAAGGGAGGCGTTTGCATGTCGTTTAAGTCTGATACACCAAGTGTAGATCCTAGCCGAGTTCCCCCTGGCCAGACCGTCACGCAAGGTTTTCCCGTTCTCCACTATGGAGATGTTCCGTATTATCGCGATATGAGCAAATGGAATTTCCGTATATTCGGACTTGTGGACCAAGAGGTTGAGATCAGCTATAAGGAGTTCATGGCGTTGCCCCGTCAGGAGTTCAACAATGATATCCATTGTGTGACCACTTGGTCGAAGCTGGATAATACGTGGGAAGGCGTGCCCGTATCGACGATTATGAGTCGAGCCAAGCTCAAGCCGGAGGCGGGATACGTGATGCTGCATGCGGAGCATGGCTGGACTACCAATTTGCCGTTAGAGGATTTCTTGAAAGAGACCAGCTTCTTCGGCATCAAGCATAACGGCGAACTGTTAACGCCCGAGCATGGTTATCCGATGCGGATGGTTGTGCCTCATCTGTACTTTTGGAAGAGCGCCAAATGGCTGCGCGGCATCGAGTTCATGGCTAAGGATAAGCCGGGTTTTTGGGAGAAAAACGGTTACCATATGTACGGAAATCCTTTTAAAGAGCAGCGTTACGATTTCGATTGAGTTTGGATAAGGCAGTTTTTGCAGAGATCTTCTGGAGAAACTGCTTTTTCTTGTCTTTCCCACACATTCCATCAGCGAATTTTCTCCCCGCTTGGCGAAATATGAACCTGCCACCTTACTACTTTTGCTTTTATACTAGAATTCAAGAGGAGGAAACGAGCAAGGACAAGGAACCAACCATGAGCAGTTCAATAGGGAGGGATCGATTTTGAAAAAGAGAATGCTGATTGTGGCAGCGCTCGTTTTGCTAGTTGCGTCTGTAATAGCAGGCTGCAGCGGTGGGGCGAATAATGAGGCCGCAAGTACGGTCAAGCCAAGCAGTCCCGCTAAGCCCAGCGGATCTGACAAGCAAATCACGATAGAATTTTGGGGTTCGCCTTTGATTCTAAATGTGGAAGGGGTCAAATCCCCGGAATACGGTGATTATGAAAAAGCGATGATTGCTACGTTCGAAGAGAAGAACCCGGGCATCAAGGTGAAGTACAAGTTGATCGGGGCGAGCGAGATCGAGCAGGCGATTACGGTCGCGTTGACCGGAAACAACCAGCCGGACGTTGTCATGGACGCGCTAGGCAAACGGTTGATTAAATACGTGAACAGCGGAAAAGTGGAAGACATCAACGATTTTTACGACCCGTCGCAATTCAACAAAAGCATGATCGATGCTATAACGATCAACGGCAAAATTCACGGCCTCCCCCTGTGGGACCATCCGGAAATCGTATTCTTGAATCGGACGATATTTAAAAACAAAGGGTTGGAAAGTTTAATCCCGCAAGATCGGGAGTGGACACTTGACGAGATGCGCGATGCACTTAAGAAAGTGTCGGGCAGCGGCGTGTTCGGAACGGCATTCTACGCTCTGAATGAGCAGGGCGACGAAATGATGATGCAGCGGTATTTCAACATGGGCGGCAAGCAATGGAATGATGAACAGACCGAGGTCGTTATGGATAAATACCCGGAAGCGGTTGAATGGATCCAAACGATGATCGATATGATGAAGGAAGGAACGGCGGCACCGGGAGCGGCCACCACTCAGGCTGTCGACGCACTTGAAATGTTCAAGCAAGGCAAGCTAGCGATGTTTCCATGGGGTACCGGCATGTACAACATAATCGCGGCAGGCAAGAAGGACGGGTCGGTCAAAGCGGATATCGATCTGTACGGCATCAAGCCGCCACATAAGGCAGGGGTGGATATGAAGCTGACGAATGTCGGAGCGATCGGTCTTGCCGTATTCAAGCAATCCGACAAAGACAAGCGGGAGGCTGTCAAAAAGTTCGTGCAGTATATGTCGGCACCGGCCAACATCAAGGCGATGTCCAAAGCAGGCGGCTACTTGCCGGCACATAAAGATGCCGCGTACGATTCGGACAATGCTGATTTGCGGACCATCATGAAGGAAATCGCCAATATCCCGATGGCAAGTCTCGGCTACAAATCCAAAGCTTACGCAGGCGTGCGTCCTCTCTGGTTCCCTGAACTGCAGGCCGCCTTCGCCGGTAGCAAGACGCCGAAGCAGGCAGTTGCCGACTTTACGCAAAAGGCGAACAATATGATCACCCAAGTCAACAAAAATTAATGGTTCCGGATACGCCCTGTTCCTGGAGCAGGGCGTATCCGAGTTACGGAGAGGATATGCCAATGAACGGAACAACGATCAGGTTCGGCATCGTCGGCTGTGGTTTCTTCGGCGGCGAATTTGCCCGCATCCTGCATGAGATGGACGATGCTAGTGTAATCGCCGTCCATGGCGGCAGCGGCAAAAGTGCGGCTGCGATCGCCGCGGAAATCGGCTGCGAAGTCGTAGAGCGGCTGGAGAGTCTGGCGGAACGCGGCGATATCGATGCGATTGTCGTCACTAGTCCCAATCACCTGCACAAAGAGCCGGTGCTGCAGGCGGCACGGAACGGGAAACATGTGTTTTGCGAGAAACCCGTCGCGCTATCGGCGGAAGATTGCCGGGAGATGGTGGAAGCATGCCGCCAAAGCGGCGTGCGCTTTATGGCCGGACACATCATGCACTTCATGAAAGGGATCGAGCAGGTCAAGCAGTGGATCGAGGACGGGAAGATCGGTCGTCCGATCGTGCTCCACTCGGAGCGAACGGGCTGGGAGGAGCCGCGGGCGGAAGTAAGCTGGAAGAAAAATCAGCTGCAGTCGGGTGGTCATCTGTTCCATCACATCCATGAGCTAGACTTTGCGATTGCCGTCATGGGTCCGGCTGCGGCGGTTTATATGGCAGCAGACAATTTGGCGCACCGTGGGCCTGGCTTCGGAGATGAAGATGATGTGCTGCTCCTTACTGTGCATTTTGAAAACGGCGGTTTCGGCACACTGCAGTTCGGGTCCGGCTTCCGCTGGGGTGAGCATTATATGAAAATCAACGGAACGGAAGGCTCGATCAAAATCGATTTCCGCCAGTCCCTCATTGAACTGCGCAGTGCAGGCGAGGCACCCCAGAAGATCGGACTGTATGGTGTGCCTTATGACGAGGAGCGCAGGCAATTGTACGAACGGATGGATGGCGGTGTCATTTATGGCGATCCACAGAGTAGGCCGCCGCGCTTCCTGCAAACGGTAATGAAGCGGGAAATGGCGTATTTTTGTGATGTCATTGGCGGTCGTCCGATCGATGAGGACAAGAAGCTGCTGTTCGATGGGACGGCAGCGAACCGTTCGGTGGCGACGGCAGAAGCAGCGCTGCAAGCCAAACAAGCGCGGCAAGCGATTCCGCTGCGGATGGAGTGAGGCCATGAATACGAAGTTAAGTGGAGCAACCGCAACCGAGAAGGTAAAGTCGGCGCTGCATAGATGGAAGGAGCCCGCATGGGGGTATGCTTTTGTTTTGCCGAATTTGATTCTGGTTGCTTTGTTTTTTATTTACCCTCTATTTAACACATTCCGCCTGAGCTTCTTCCAAGCGGATATGCAAGCGGAGACGTTTATCGGGCTGGACAACTTCAAAACCTTGTTTGCCGACTCCGTATTTCTGAATTCGTTGAAGCATACGTTTTACTTCGCACTTATTATCGTCCCGATCATTGTTGTCATTTCGTTTACTGTCGCCGGTCTGATCAAGGATTTGCGGCCATCTTCCAAGACGCTGTTTCGCATTATCTTTTATTTGCCAGTCGTGGCAACACCGGTTGTCGTCACGATGGTATGGGCGTGGATGTATAACGTGAACTTCGGGATATTGAACTACTTGCTCAGCTTGATCCATGTCGGGCCTATCGAATGGCTAGGTTCCACGTCTGGCGCCTTTCTGGCGATCGTGATCGTGGTCGTCACCTGGTCGGTCGGCCAGCCGATTATTTTGTATTTGGCGTCCATGGACGGCATCTCCAAAGAATTGTATGAAGCGGCTGAAATCGATGGTGCGGGACCGTTCCGGAAGTTTCTCCGCATTACGCTGCCGCTCGTTGCCAACACAACACTGTTCGTTACGGTGACGACAACGATTGCGACATTCCAAATTTTCGTTGTCATTCATCTGCTGACCCGGGGTGGACCGTACTTCAGCACGGAAACGCTCGTGTATACGATCTACCGTACCGCCTTCACAGCAACGGAGTTCGGGGCAGCCTCCGCGCAAGGCGTCGTCCTGTTCGTCATTATTATGATTATCGCTCTCGTACAGCTCAGACTGATTCGTTCGAAGGCTTGATGCACTTTATCAGGAGTGCGTTATCTTCGAGCCTATGCATAGGAGGAACCGCATTGAAAGTTACCATTGCGATACGCTACGTGCTATTAATTGCAGTGTCGGTCGTATTTATTTTCCCTTTGTATTGGATGGTTACGGGTTCGGTCAAACCGGCCATAACCCTGTGGGAAATTCCGCCGGACTGGTTTCCGAAGACGATCGATTTCACCCAATTTCGCGTGCTGCTGGACCGTCAACCGGCGATGCGCTGGATGTTCAATAGCATTTTCGTTGGCGTCGTTTCTGTCTTCTTCATCTTGCTGTTCTGTTCGCTCGCCGGCTATGCGTATGCAAAGAAACGATTTCCAGGACGCAATGTGCTGTTTTTTGTCATCATCGCGACAATGATGATGCCTCGCCAAGTGACGCTGGTGCCGCTTTATTTGTTTGTGTCCGATCTGGGGCTGCTGGATTCGTACGCCGGTCTTATTATGCCAGTGATCGCTTATCCGTTCGGTGTTTTTTTGATTCGACAGTTCGTCCGCTACATTCCCGACGAGTTGATCCATGCTGCCAAGGTGGACGGTGCTGGAGAAATCCGGATTTTCGCGCAAATCGTCGTCCCGCTAATCTCACCGGCACTCGGCGCATTAGCCATCTTCTCATTCATGTACGTATGGAACGACTATATGTGGCAGTTGATCGTGCTTACCTCCGACAGCATGAAGACGTTGCCGCTCGGCGTATCCGGCTTGGTGAACCGCGAGATGAGCGTCAATTACGGCTTGGCGATGGCCGGGGGTACGCTGGCTGCCATACCACTAATTATCTTCTTTTTGCTATTCCAACGAAGCTTTATTCGCGGCATTACGCTCGGAACGGAGAAGTGAACAAACGAACGGGGGCAAATCGGCAATGAAGGTTGCAGGTAGAGCGGCTTTAATCACGGCAGCGGGGAGCGGTATCGGAAAAGCAACTGCGCACAAGCTCGCCGAATGGGGGGCTAAGGTACTCGTGTGTGATATCGATGGCGACAGTGTGCGCCGGACGGTGCATGAAATCACATCTGCAGGAGGTGAAGCGGTTGGCTTTCAAGCCGATGTGTCGCTTAAGGAAGAAGTAAGCCGCATGTTCGATTATATGCTTGCGCATTACGGAGGCATCGATATCCTCGTTAACAACGCGGGAATCGGGCTGGATGGCAAAATAAATGAGGCAACGGAGGAAGACTGGGATCGAGTGCTGGATGTAAGCTTGAAATCAACCTTTCTGTGCTCACATTTTGCCGCTAAATCGTTCGTAAGGCAAAAATATGGCCGAATCGTCAATATTTCGTCCCGGATGTGGATGGGCGGGATCGGACAGTCGAGCTACTCCGCAGCCAAAGGGGGAGTCGTCAGCTTAACGCGGACTTGCGCGATGGAATTGATCGAGCATGGGGTCACCGTTAACTGTATTGCGCCAGGAGCGATTGCGTCACCGGTATTCGACGTGATGTCCGCAGAAAGGCAAGAGCAAATATTGAGCCGCCAGTTTGTTCCCGGCGTTATCGGCCAGCCGGAAGACGTCGCGAACGTTGTAGCCTTCTTCGCTTCCGACGAGGCGGGCTATATTACGGGACAAGTGTTACACGTATGCGGGGGCAAAAGCCTCGGGGCGAGATGGTAGATTCTCGATTCGGGTAAATAGTCGCTATGCTATAATAAGGGTATTGATCCATACTATCGGCTAGAGGACCGTTCGCTTGGATGCGCGGCTCCGCATGGACGTTCCGGGAGGGAATGCGATGAAATTGCGCAACAAAACGTTCGCGGCATTTCTCGGGTTCATCGTTGTCCCGCTTATCGCGCTCGGCGCGGTATCATATTTGCTGCTGCAGCACGTCATTGCCAACAAGCACGGCGAGCAGACGGAACTGACGCTGCGGGCGATCGGGAGCAACGTCGCGTCCGTGTTCAAAGAGGCCAATTCGTTGTCCGACACGTTTTACAGCAGCTTCATGATGCGCACCCCGGTCATCGATATGCAAAATTCCAGCTCGAGGCTCGAGGTATACGAATCGGAACGAAATTTGCGGAGCATCTTGCTGTCGTATCCTTCGTTGCAATCGGTTTCCTTTTACCAACTGGATGGAGGAATGCTCGGCGTTGACCTTGATCGGAAGCAGCGTGTCTCGTTCGAAGATCTGTCCCAAGATCCGCTGTACCGCGAGGCTCATGAGCGGAACGGGTTTCCACTGTGGCTGGGGCCCTATGAGAACAAACGGTTGTCGGGTGGGAGTACGGTGCTGACACAGCTGCGCATGGTGCGCGACTTCAACACACTCACAGTGAAAGGCACGATGCTGCTGCAGCTGCAAATGGACGATTTGCACAGCTTGTTCCATTCCTATGACGCGAACGGGAGCAAGGGGAACCGTTTTCTGCTCGCCGATCCGGGCGGAATGATCGTATTCGACAACAAGGCGGATGAATGGGTCGGCAAGCCCTTACCGTTCGCTCTCGGCCAGGAACCGTATGTCAGCCGGAAAATGCAGTTCGATAACGTGCAGAGCCTAGTCTCTGTGTACAAGCTCGAGCTTGGCAAGCTTGGGTTGAATGGGTGGAGCGTTGTTTCGATTGCGTCGTGGCATTATGTATCCGGGGAGACGAATGTGCTGATGGGCTGGGTGGCGGTCGTAATGGTAGGCTGCCTCGTGTTTGCCTTGCTGTTCAATCTGCTGTTCGTCAATCGCATTATCCGCATCATTCTGCGCGTTGTTCAATCCATGCGCAGCGTGGAACGCGGTGATTTTCGCGTCCGCGTCGATGTGCATGGGCGTGACGAGGCAAGCTTCCTGGCGAATGGCTTCAATCGGCTCGTCCAACAGCTGGACCGTCTGCTACTCGACGTAAAGCGTGGGCAGGAGCGCAAGAACAAAGCGGAGTTCATGCTGCTTCAGGCGCAGATCAAGCCGCATTTTCTATACAATACGCTGGAATCGATCAACGCATTGGCGATGCAAAATGAAGGACGGAAGGTCAGCCAGATGGTGATACGGCTCGGGAGTATTCTGAGGATCAGCATCCAACAGAAGGAGGAAATCCTGATCCAGCAAGAAATCGAGCATTTGAGAAGCTACCTTGAGATCCAGAAGTACCGTTTCGCGGATTTGTTCGATTATGTGATCGATGTGCCAGAGGAGCTGTTGGACTATTCTGTCCAGAAGCTTACGTTGCAGCCGCTTGTAGAGAATGCGATTCAGCACGGATTCGAGAACATAACCTATCGGGGTATGCTGCGAATAACGGTGGACGAGGAACAGGGCGGCATCGCGCTTACCGTAGAAGACAACGGCGTCGGCATTGCACCTGAACGACTGGCCGCGTTCCACTATCATTCGGAATTTGCCTGGGAGAAGCACGGGCAGGCGTTCCGCGACGAAGCTGTGGATGTGGAGGAATTCGTGTGGAGCGGCGACGGAGGTGGTGCGAATAGCGAATTCGGCGGCCTCGGCGTAAATAATGTAGCCGACCGTATCCGAATACGTTACGGTGCTGCGTTTGGCCTGTTCATCTGCAGCTCGCCTGGTGAGGGAACGGTTATCAAATGCACGATTCCGAAACGAAGGATGGAGGCGGGCTCATGAGGCTGAAGGCGCTTCTGGTCGACGACGAAATTCATCTGCTACACAATTTACAGTTGGTCATCCCGTGGGAACAACACAATATCGAGATCATCGCCCTGGCCCGGAACGGGAAGCAGGCGCTGGAGGAAGCGGAGAAGCATCGGCCGGACATCGTCATAAGCGACATCCGCATGCCGCTAATGGACGGCATCAAGCTGCTGGAAGAGCTGCGGCGGCTTGAAATATCGAGCGACGTCATTATGATCACCGGCTACCAGGATTTTGAGTACGCCCGATCGGTCATTAAGCACGGTGCCCGCGATTACATATTGAAGCCGATCGATTATGAGGAGCTGGAGCGGACGGTAGCTCGGCTGGCCATGGAAATCCGTTCGCGCAACATGAAACGTGCGATGGATGAGAAAAAATGGAACCGCGTCGTTCACCTCGCTTACGAAAAAATGCTGCTCGATGTGCTGCTTGATCTTCCCGCTTCTGGCGTGAACGAGCTGCTGGATGGGGGTGAGCAGTCAACAGAACGGGTATCCTTCTCGCTTATGCTTGCCGACATCGACGAATATGCAGCCAAGTCGCGATTGTGGAGCGAAGACGAGCGCAAGCTGTGGAATTTCGCCATCGGCAACGTGCTGCACGATGCGCTGATGGAGACGGGGTTACGGTACGCTGTACTGCGACCGCGGGAAGGCGAATGGGCAATCGTGATCGAGCGTGATGAAGACAGCGGTTCTGCTGGGAACGTCACGAATGGCACAGCCGCTTCAAGCCTAGGCTCGCATGCGGGCCTGAACGGCGACGCGCCGGGTATGATGCGGCTCGCGGCCAAAATGCAGTTGGACGTGCTGCAATTCGTCAAGCTTCCTGTGAGTTTTGCCGTGCTGCCGCACGACGCAACGCTGTCTGAACTGGCGGCGGGGTATAAACGGCTGCAGCGCTGCCTTTATTTGTCGCCGCATACGGACCTCGCCGTCGTCATGTCGGAACAGTCTACGGCCGCAGCGGATTCGGGTGAGCGTCTGTGGAGATCGGTCGAGGGTATCGTCTCGGGACTGAAACGACGCCATCGTGAAGACATCTCACGCTGCATGGTTGAGCTAAGCGACCATCTGCTGCTCGTATCCGGACAATCGTTCGTGCGCGCCGAACAGATGTTGCATTTTGTCGTCGTTCACTTGCTGCGCGAAATGCGCGAGGTCGATATGATCAACGCCGAGCAGGAGCTGGCGGTTTGGGGTAAGCTGGAGAAGTCGGCCGGGATGAAGGGGCTGCTTCGTTTAATTGCGGACACCGTCGAGGACGGGCTGCGTGTCGTGACGAACAAGCGCACAGGCGAGCAATTTATGTTGGAGGCACGGGATTATATAGAGCGTCATCTCGAGGACAATCTTGGCATTGAAGAACTGGCGGATCGTCTGGGTATCAGCTACAGCTATTTTAGCATGCTGTTTAAGCAGCATTTCGGGGTGACGTTCGTGGAGTATGTTACGGGCCGGCGAATGGAACGAGCGAAATCGCTACTGCTCCATCCGGACAAAAGTGTCACGCACATCGGCAAGACGGTCGGCATTCCGCAGCGGCGGTATTTTACGAAAGTATTTTTGAAGCATGTCGGCCTCAGCCCCTCCGATTACCGTGAGCAACAAGGCATCAAGAGCACGAACGCGAAGGGAGAACTGGAGTGAAACCAGTAAGGCGGGATTTTGTCGAAACTTGCTAAAATTATATTTTTTCGTATGCTTAGAGATACGGAAGTAGAACGCTTGAAGGAGTACGGATAGCATGAGTTCATATAAACATATTCCTGACGGGGTCTTCCAGTCTGTATGCTCTCTGGATTGTCCCGATCAATGTGCGCTCTTGGTGCACAAGGTCGCTGGGAAGATCGTGAAGATCGAGGGAGATCCTACTCACCCGGTTACAGAAGGCTCGATCTGCAATAAAGTACGGCATATGGGCGAGCGCCTGTATGATCCGAAGCGTCTTCAATATCCATTGAAGCGTGTTGGGAAGAAAGGTCAAGCTCAGTTCGAGCAGATTAGCTGGGACGAAGCTTTAAGTACAATTGCTTCTCATTGGAAGGGGCTTATTGAGGCTGAAGGCAGTGCAGAATCCATTTTACCCTATAGCTTTTATGGGAATATGGGTCGAATCGGTACGGAGGGAATGGACCGCAGATTTTTCAATCGCATGGGCGCCAGCAGACTTGCTTACACGATATGTGAATCAGCAGGTACGGAAGGATATCGCTACACGATGGGCGGAAGCTACGGGACGGATCCGGAGGATACGGTTCATGCCAAGCTGATCATCATGTGGGGGATCAACGCTGTAAGCACGAATATGCATCAGGTTGTACTAGCGGAGAGAGCGCGCAAGAACGGGGCTCAGATCATAGTCATCGACGTGCACAAGAATCAGACCGGTCGATGGGCGGATTGGTTCATTCCGGTGCTACCGGGAACAGATACGGCACTGGCTTTAGGAATCATGCATATTTTGTTCGCTGAGGGCATGACCGATCAAGATTTCCTGGAGCAATACACCGTCGGGCATGAACAGCTTCGCGAGCACGTACAGCAGTATGACCCGATGCATGTGTCTTCCATTACAGGCGTGCCTGTGGAACATATTTATCGGCTTGCCCGTTTATACGGGAACACTTCGCCCTCCTTCATTCGTATCGGGAATGGCCCGCAGCATCATGACAACGGCGGTATGTGCGTGAGGACGATTGCTTGTCTGCCTGCGCTGACGGGTCAATGGGTTGTGCGAGGCGGAGGGGCGATAAAAGGGAATGGAGACTATTTGAGTCACAATACTACTGCGCTTCAAAGACCGGACTTGAGAAAGAAGCAAACAAGGCAGATCAATATGAATCTGCTTGGGAATGCCTTGCTAGACTTGGATTCTCCGCCAATACGTTCATTGTACGTGTACAACTCCAATCCAGCCGTTGTGGCTCCTGAGGCAAATAAGGTAAGAAAAGGTCTGGAGCGGGAAGATTTGTTCACGGTTGTCCATGATTTGTTCCTGACCGAGACCGCGGCATATGCCGACATTGTGCTGCCAGCCACCTCTGCCTTCGAGAACACAGACTTCTATCGGTCGTACTGGCATCATTACGTGCAAATTCAACTGCCTGTGCTGGAGCCCTATGAAGAAAGCAAGTCCAATACGGAAGTGTTTCGACTGTTGGCCCAGGCGATGGGCTATGAGGACGAAGCGCTGCAAGATTCCGATGAGGATATGATACGCCAGGCTCTGGACAATCCGTACAATGCTTATCTGAAAGGGATATCGTATGAAGCGTTGTTGGAGAAGCCCTTCTTGAAAGCTTCGATCAAGCCGCTGTTTCCTGGCAAATTGAAGACACAGAGCGGCAAGATCGAGCTTTACTCAGCAGCAATGGAACGAAAAGGATATCCTCCTATGCCTACTTACACGCCGTTGGTTGAAGAAGAGGAGAGGCTGCCATTCTTATTCATCCCGGGACCGAACCATAATTTCCTCAACTCCACATTCGCTAACAATGAAAAGCATGTACGGATGGAAAAAGCTCTGAAACTGCACATGAACACAGTGGACGCTGATAGGCTTGGCATTGCTGCAGGTGATCAGGTCCGAGTGTGGAATCAGCGCGGGGAATGTGAGCTGGTAGCAGCAGTAGGAGAGGACGTCTTGCCAGGTGTAGTTGTCTGTCAAGGACTGTGGTCGGACGCGGCTCATGGCAAGAAGCTGGTCAATGCTCTTACACCAGATCGAATTGCCGATATGGGCGGCGGAGCTACCTTCTTTTCCGGGCGGGTACTGGTGGAGAAGTGTGTGAGTTGATCGCTTATGTAAGACAAAAACCTAGCATTTTGATCTTCCGATCAAACGCTAGGTTTTTTGTGTTCATTGCGGCAATTGTTTGGATGGGACATTACGGCGCACAATGGAGTATTTAGGTGCACGAATGAGCAGGGCGACAACGAATAGGACAACACCTGTCATGACAAAGACAGCTTTTATTGGAATTTGGCTGCCCAGAAGTCCGCCTAGCAACGGCCCCACCATTAAACCCATGGCGCTTGCCGACTGGTTCAGGCTGAACGCCCTGCTGCGAAAAGCATGATCGGTATTCTCCGCGATGAGCGCATTAAGGGCTGGGAATACAGCCGCAAAGAATAGACCATATCCGAATCGTAAAGTTCCAAAGCCGAATAAGCTTTCAAACAGAACTTGCAGCAGATTACCAACGGCACCGCCCATGAGACCGATAACGAGTACTTTCTGATATCCAATCTTCATTCCGAGTTTTCCCCATTGAGGGGCTGCAATCAGGGTGGCTACCCCGACCGCTGAGAAAATAATACCGGCATTCAGAGATGCGGATGAAGCGTCGGAACCCAATTTCAACACATATATAGTGAGTAATGGTTCTACAATCATAACGGATGTGGTCGTAATGAATACGATCATCAGAGTAATCATTAAGCTGCGATTCTGAGCGGCCTCCCTTAGATCATTGATTACGGAGGAACGCTTTCCTTCCGGTCTGGTGAATGATGGTTCTTTTACCCAGAACAGCGCGATTAACAGAGCGACCAATACCATCAGGCCAGCGACGAAGAATGTTTCCCTGGTTCCTACGAAATGACTGACAAGCCCACCGGCAAGCGGTCCCATAATGGCCGCGGCAGCGGAAGCCGTCGATATGATCCCAAGCGCATACCCAACTTTTTTCTCCGGGGTATTGGTGGCAATTAATGCAATGGCTGCTGGAATATAACCTGCCAATAAGCCTTCAATGGCTCTAGCTGCTAGTAGTTGATACGGGTTTTGCACCAGAAAATACAAAAAATAAGCACTGGCCAGACAGAAGCCGGCACGTAACATCATCGGTTTCCTACCATATTTGTCAGCCAAAGACCCCCAGAATGGAGCAATGAGTGAGCTTGCTAGAAAGGTAATGGCAAAGACGACTCCTGTCCAGGCTTCCAAATGATGATCCACGCCCAAATCTTCCTTCAGAAAGATCGACATGAACGGAATGGAGACGGTATATGCCATGCTGACTAGAAAGCACCCGAGCCAAAGGACAAACAAATTGCGTTTCCAAGAAAAATTCACAAGCAGGCGCACTTCCTTCTCGATGGGATTCCTGCACATAATCATAACACTATTAAGTTGCAGTCTCTGATAAGAGGTTGCTTTCGGTATGATAAAATGTTGTAATGACCGCGGCCAAATTCAATCCATGCCTCCCTTGACGTATGGAGACTAGACGAGTATGTTAGAGTAGACATCTTTGTAAGCGATTACTTCATGTTGCAACAATTCCTCATTAAAAAGGAGAGACTTCTAATGGCTGGGAATCGAGCGGTAGTGTATGTTGGACCTGGAGAGGTAGAAGTACGAGACATTCAATATCCTGATCTGGTGCTTCGTGATGGACCTGGTGTGAATCCGTTAAACATTGGCAGGAAGTGTGAGCATGGTGTCATCTTGAAAGTAGTAACGACGAATATTTGCGGAAGTGACCAGCATATGGTTCGGGGGCGTACAACAGCTCCTAGCGGACTTGTTCTGGGGCATGAGATTACAGGTGAGGTTATCGAAGTCGGCCGTGATGTAGAATTTATTAAAAAAGGCGACCTCGTATCGGTTCCATTCAATATTGCATGCGGCCGTTGCCGAAGCTGTAAAGAACGCAACACGAATGTATGCTTGAATGTGAATCCCGATCGTCCAGGTTCCGCTTATGGGTATGTGGATATGGGAGGCTGGGTTGGCGGTCAATCCGAATATGTAATGGTTCCTTATGCAGATTTTCAACTGCTTAAATTTCCTGATAAAGAGCAAGCGATGGAGAAAATTCGTGATCTTACGATGCTATCTGATATATTTCCTACAGGCTACCATGGAGCAGTCAGTGCCGGCGTCAAACCGGGCTCTACCGTCTACGTGGCGGGAGCGGGCCCAGTAGGGTTAGCCGCTGCGCATTCTGCCCAGCTTTTGGGAGCGGCTGTAGTAATAGTGGGCGATCTGAATAATGAGCGATTAGCGCAGGCGAGAAGCTTTGGCTGCGAGACGATTAACTTGCGAGAGCACCCAAATCTGGGAGAACAGATCGATCAGATTCTCGGTGTGCCCGAGGTGGATTGTGCCGTGGATTGTGTAGGTTTCGAAGCGCATGGCCATGGTCACGCGCATGGGGAAGCACCAGCAACGGTGCTGAACTCAATCATGGAAGTGACGCGAGCAGGAGGCCGTCTTGGTATTCCAGGCCTCTACGTCACGGGAGACCCAGGTGCGGTTGATCAGGATGCCAAGATCGGGACACTGAAGATTCGCTTCGGCCTAGGCTGGGCGAAATCTCATACTTTCGTTACAGGACAAACACCTGTTATGCAGTATCACAGAGATCTGATGATGTCTATCCTGAACGGCAGAGCTCAAATCGCTAAAGCGGTTAACGCGACTGTCATTTCGCTTGATCAAGCTTCAACGGCTTATACGGAGTTCGATAAAGGAGCTTCGAAGAAATTCGTCATCGACCCTCACGGCTTAGTGAAATAAAGATGGAGTAAAACCCCCAAGCGATTGGGGGTTTTGTGTTGGCGTATGTGAAACGGGCTAGCTTCTTTTGGGAAGCGTAAGGGCTAGCGGGAGGAAAGCGGATTTTCCGCTTTAGAAGCGCGAGCCGGAGCCCGCAGCTCGCCGTAAAGCGGAAAATCCGCTTTAGAGGCTCCGAGCCGGAGCCCGCAGCTCGCCGTAAAGCGGAAAATCCGCTTTAGAAGCTCCGAGCCGGAGCCCGCAGCTCGCCGTAAAGCGGAAAATCCACTTTAGAGGCTCCGAGCCGGTGCATGTAGCTCGCAGTAAAGCGGAAAATCCGCTTTAGAGGCACCGAGCCGGAGCCCGCAGCTCGCCGTAAAGCGGAAAATCCGCTTTAGAGGCACCGAGCCGGAGCCCGCAGCTCGCCGTAAAGCGGAAAATCCGCTTTAGAGGCCCCGAGCCGGAGCCCGCAGCTCAGAGTCCAAACGCCAGGACTAATTCCAATTGACGATAACGATAGATTGAAGTAGGCTGAACCTTATACACGGATGGGAAAGGTCGTGACGAAGAGCAATGAATTCGCAACAGCAACAACCGAATTATCGTATCCCTTTATTCAGCGCGGTTACGCTGCTCTTCTGGTTCTCGATGTATACTTGTGTGCCGATCCTGACCGCTTACGTGATGGACCTCGGTGCCTCGAGCAAAATGGCAGGGCTGATCGTCGGGATGTACGGTCTAAGCCAAATGTTGCTGCGAATACCCGTGGGGGTCATATCAGATCGGATTCATAAAAGAAAAATGTTTATCATCCTTGGGATGGTGTTCTCGATTTTCGCGGGAGCGGGCATTTTGTTTACTGATGATTTAACTTGGATTTTACTTTTACGGATTATTGCGGGAGCCGCTGCGGCCACTTGGGTCGACTTCACGATCCTGTTCGCCAGCTATTACCCGAAAAATGAAACGACGCAGGCTATGGGCACGATATCCTTTTATAATTCATTGGGTCAGATGCTTGGTATTCTTACGGGTGCTTGGTTCGCGGACTATTACGGCTGGGAATATGCTTTTCTTTTCGGGGCGGTAGTGGGGCTAGTCGGTATGGTGGGAGCCTTCTTCATCGTCGAGAAATTCGAGGAGAATCAGCAGAAAATCACGGTTCAAGGCATAGTAGAAGTAGCCAGGGATCGAATGCTTCTGACGGTATCGTTTCTATCTATTCTTTTTCAAGTGCTTACATTCGCTACGGTGTTTGGATTTACGCCTGTTTATGCTTTATCTCTTGGCGCGACTAAATGGGATATGGGACTATTGACGTTCTTCTCCACATTCCCGACTGCAATTGCTGCCTGGTATGGCGGGAGATACTTAACACGTTGGTTCGGGGAAAGAAACATCATTATTGCAGGGTTTATTCTGAGCGGAGTTTTCACGGTTCTCATCCCCTTTACGCATACGTTGTGGATGCTTATCGTGACCCAATGTATAGCCGGATTCGGACGAGGGTTTACTTCGCCGGTTCTGATGTCCCTTAGCATCAAACATATGGAGGTAGGCAGACGTGCTACGGCAATGGGCTTTTACCAAGCTATATACGGGTTAGGCATGTTTGCAGGTCCACTGTTTATGGGGCTGGCCGGGGATTGGCTAACGCTGCGGGATGGGTTCATCATTGTTGGGGCGCTTGGCTGCGTAACGGCTGTACTCGCTTATGTGATGCTTAGAGGATTGTTAGCTGCTCCGATGAAATCTAGTCAGACGGTTACTCATTAAATAAAAGCAGCAAATGTTTTCAGGAGACCCGCCACCGTCATGGCGGGTTTTGTCATATGGTGGGAAAAAACTAGGAGGAACATCCCTAAATTTTGGTGCAAAAGCACTGGTTTTCTAATTTAGGGTGTTCAACATCGAATTGACTGCTGTATAATTTCAAACACAACACAATTAATACAGCTATCATACACGTATTGATTGGGATCGGAGGTGAGAACATCTTTTTCTAAGAGACTTGTTCATAATAGTGGTTTAGTTCTGCTCAGAAAATCCTGATAATCAGTGATGAAAATGGAGGGAAATCGATGTCGTTCAAGATTCGTAAAGCGCTTTCAGCTATTATGTGCCTCGTTGTGCTCGTTTCTTTAATTCCGCTTGTTGGATCCAATAAGGTCAGCGCAATTGGGCCGTTAGAGGAGTTCGTCATGCCAGACACTACAGTGTATCAATTCGGTGCTGTTACGGACAACCCCGTTACTCTTGTTGGCGATCCCAATACGGCACCTAATGTAACCAACGTTACGTATGGCGTCAAAATACAAGCCACTGCCGCGAATCCTTCACGGACATTTGAATTTACTGTGGAGCAAACCGGATCTTATATTGTAAAGTTGGGCGGTATGACTGCTAAGGACGGAGGAACCGCGAAAATAAGCTTGGACAATACGAGCTATGGGGATTACAGCTTTTATAGCGTGAATGGATCCTATCCGCGACCAGATCTGTATGTGCAGCAGCTTCCTCTGTCAGCAGGTACCCATACGCTTACTTTAACCTTGAGTGCGCCGGGTAATGGTGCAGGAAACGGGACAGGAACGGTGTTATATCCTACCCGGCTTTCCATTACGAATCAGGCAGACATAACGAGCAGCAAGACACGCAGCACTTACTTTACACCTGCCAAAGTGTCAGCAGCAAGGGAAAATGTCCAACAGTATGACTGGGCGGCTACCTTGAAAAACAACGTACAGGCCAAAGCGGATACTTATGCGGCGATGGGATATGAAGCCCTGTGGAACATGGTTCCGACTCAAGCGATTCCGCGCAGCTACAATACGAATCAGCTAACAGGCAATTTCAGTCCGATCTCTGGAGATCTCAAGGCGTACGGTAATTACCCTTGGAAAGCCGACCCTGTAAATGAGCCTTGGAAAATCACGGATCCAGCCAGCGGGTATAAATTCCCGACGAATGATTTCCAGGCGTATTATACAAGCGGATTAGACAATCATGGGAATTTCAATCCGACACTCGCTGATCGCAGCCTGTTGGTGAATACGCTTTATCCAGAAAAAGGCCCAACGTGGGGCGTTGATGACGGTTATGGATGGGTCGATCCGGCCACGAACAAACGATATACGTTTATTGCTTATTACGCGCATTGGTTCGGGTGGTATAGCGGCACTGCTCTAGTGAACGATGCTATTAATGCATTAACGAATGCCTACATCTACACGGGTGACATTAAGTATGCCCGCGCGGGATCCGTTCTGCTAGACCGGTTCGCCGATGTGTATCCGTCTTTGGATATCGCACAATTCAGCAATGCAATATATGTCAACTCACATGGCGGCACAGGGGATGGTAAGGCCGTTGGTTCCATTTGGGAGACCGGTTTGGTCAAAGCGTTCATAAGCGCTTATGATGCTTTCTTCCCTGTATTAGACGATTCAGAGGTCGTTGCATTCTTAAGCTCTAAGGGCGCGCAATATGATCTTCCGTTGAAAAATAATGCAACCGAGATACGTCGAAACATTGAAGACGGGATCTTGAGGCAAGTGACGCCAGGCGTATATTGGGACCAGCTTCGCGGGAATAACGGTTTCCATCAAAGTGCCATCGCTATGGCTGCTGTAGTTCACGATACGATGCCGGAGACCAAACAATGGTTGGACTTCACTTTCCAACCAGGGTCATTCATTAACACGATACCTCGCCGTGTAACAGGAGGAAACGTGCTGTTCAGTATGGTGAATGACGTAGACCGCGACGGTAACGGCAATGAGGCTGGTCCGGGCTATAACCGACTTTGGTTAAATAACTATCTGGTCGTTGCAGACGTGCTGGATGGCTACGACAAATATCCGGATGCGGATCTGTATAATAATGTGAAATTCCGCAAAATGTTTCAGGCTATGTATCCGCTTCTGATGCTGGGCAAGTTTACTCCGTCAATCGGTGATAGCGGGACGACCGGGCAGCCAGGAATATTGGTCAATCAAGCCCAGTCCATCAAAGCGTTCGAGAAATTCGGAGATCCTGTCTACGCACAGCTAGCCTATCTAACGAACGGGAACAAGACAGAAGGGATTCACTCCGATGTATTCACAGCGAATCCGAATCAGGTAGCGGCTAACATTGAATCGGTCATTGACTCACAAGGCCCAATTGATTTGGATAGTGTGAATATGACTGGGTATGGGTTCGCTGGGCTTCGTGACGGCAAGGTTACTGAGAATGCAGACACTAGACGAGCAACATGGATGTATTATGGACGCACAAGCGGACATGGACACCGAGATATGCTTAATCTCGGATTGTACGGCTTCGGGCTGGATCTGGCACCGGACTTAGGTTATCCAGAACAGGCGAATGCAACAGATGTGAACCGATTCGAATGGGTGAACAACACGATCAGTCACAACACCGTCATGGTCAATAAGCAAAAGCAGCTGCCTATCTGGGACGGTACACCAAAGCACTACGATGCAAGCTCCATGGTTCAGCTTATCGATGTCAATGCTCCAAGCGCATATCCGGGCACAGAGCTTTATAATCGCACATCAGCCATGGTGCGGGCCGATGACGCCAATTCGTATGTCGTGGATTTCTTCCGCGTTCAAGGCGGCAATGAGCATCATTTCAGCTTTCATGCTGCGGAAGGAGCTGTGACCGCAGAAGGACTATCCCTTACGCCGCAGCCGACTGGAACCTATGCAGGACCGGATGTTGAATTTGGCAATAGACCTGCTAATGATAGTGTAACTGGCGGCGGGTATACCGGACCTGGCTTCCATTGGTTGAAAAATGTAGAGCGCGACAGTGAGCCAGTCTCCCAATTCAGTCTTGATTGGGACGTTGTCGACACTTGGAACGTTCTTCCTCAGGAGGAAGACATCCATGTGAAGCTTTCGATGCTCGGTGATGTAGATGATGTCGCCATTGCAGATGGAGTGCCTCCGCAGAATAAGCCGGGTAATCCGGAGAGCGTGAAGTATATGATCGCGCATCGCAGCGGAGAGAATCTGAAGAGTACATTCACTTCGGTAATCGAGCCTTACAAAGGCAACCGATTCATCAGCGATATCTCTGAAGCGATTGTAACAACGGATGGCAATGGTACGGTTGACGAGAATAGTGTTCGAGCGGTAAAAGTACAGTTAGCAGACGGTCGGACTGATTATATTATAAGTTCATTGAATGCGGACATTCCGTATACGATTGATGGAGCAGTTCGTTTCCAGGGTACTTTCGGGATTTATTCCGAGAAAAACAGTCAGCCCGTATTCACCTATGTGAACGATGGCGCGTATATAGGTAAGCTTGGTACAGCAATTGCAAAAGGGGTTGGACGTCTTCAAGGAACGGTAAGCAACTTCACGAAGGAGCTTTCCCTGAAGAACCAATTGACGGTTAACATGGATCTGCAAGGACTTCCAACGGATAGTCTGATCGGAGAGATGATCTACGTTCAGAACGACGGGAAGCGCAACGCGGCTTATGAAATAAAAGGAGTTAAAGAAGCAGGTTCTGGCAGCTATGAGTTGGATCTGGGTGACATTACACTTATACGTTCGTATGCGAGTCCAAGCGATCTGTCTCAAGGATTCATCTACGATGTTGCTGAAGGAGCGTCATTCACGATTCCGATAGCCAGACAACAGCAATGGTTGTCTGATGTGAGGATACTGGCACCCAATACGGAACTCAATAAAAATGAAACCGTCGATCTGGAAGTGAAAGGCTACTACCCGGACGGGACTTTAGTGGATTTGACAGGTTATGAATTCAAATTCACAAGCGACCATTCCAACATCGCAAATGTGAACGGGGAGGGCAGATTGAAGGCACATAATACAGGAACAGCGGTTATTACCACAGAGATTGAAGTTGACGGTATTAAGCGCGAGGGAAGCGTGACTGTAACCATTAATTAGAAGGATGATTAAAACTTAAAGAAGCAAGCGGCAATCCGATTACTGGGAGAAGCCGCTTGTTTTATTTGTAAAAATGAACGGTTGATGGTTGACAACAGAAGCAAGTTAAAGCTATCATAAGTATAGTTAATTTCGTGATAATGATTCTCATTATCGGATCGATAAAGCCCTTTTCTTCACCACGCTATATATTTTCTTCGTATACCTGAGTATGAAAGGACGACTGCCATGAATCGCTTATACACCCAACAATTAGATATCGCATACGACCAGAGGCTTATTGTTCAGAATCTGAGTCTCGCTGTACCAACGGGCAAGATTACAGCTTTGGTTGGCGCCAACGGCTCAGGGAAGTCCACGATTCTCAAGACTATGGCTCGTATTATGAAACCTAAGAAGGGTAACGTATATTTGGATGGCAAGTCGATTCATCAGCAGACGACGAAGGAAGTTGCCAAGCAGCTTGCCATACTGCCGCAAAATCCGATCGCTCCGGAAGGCTTAACGGTAAGTGAGCTAGTAGCTTATGGTCGATTTCCTCACCAGAAGGGCTTTGGCTCCCTTAGCAGTGAGGATAAAGAAACCGTACAGTGGGCGATTGCCGTGACAGGTATGGAGCTATTCGCAGATCGTCCTGTCGATCAGCTGTCGGGCGGTCAGAGACAACGGGCATGGATTGCGATGGCGCTCGCCCAACAGACCGATATCCTGTTCCTCGATGAGCCGACGACATTTCTGGACATGGCACACCAGTTGGAAGTGTTGAAGCTTCTACAGAAGCTGAATCAAGAAGAAGGACGCACCATCGTAATGGTCGTTCACGATTTGAACCATGCCACCAGGTATGCGCAGCATGTAGTAGCGATAGTTCGAGGAGAAATTATAAGCGAAGGCACACCGGAGCAAGTCGTAACGAAGGATGTGCTTCGAACTGTATTCGGCATTGAAGCCGATATTCTGCATGATCCGCGCACTGGAGTGCCGTTATGCCTCCCATTCGAGCTTAGCCGCGAAGGAGAACAACGGAGTATTCATGCAGCAAAAGAGACAGAGCAGAGAATACCAACAGCTGTAGGCGTATAATCAATTTCACTAACAGGCTTCTGTTACAAAGGAATGATCATTCCTTTATGACGGAAGCCTGTTTTGATTCATGGATTAATTGTTAGGGTAAGTACGAATGAAAACCGTTTGTTAGGGTAACCTATGCAAGGAAAATTAGTCAATTACACCATTTCCAACAAGGAGGACTCACAAATGGGCGTTAAGTTATCCGTTATTTATTATAGTTCCACAGGAACGAATTACAGGCTCTCACAAGCCGCTGCAGATGCAGCCAAGGAAGCAGGTGCAGAGGTGCGCCTGGTTCGGGTTAATGAGCTTGCACCAGAATCAGCTATTGAATCGAACCCGGCGTGGAAAGCGCATGTGGAGGCAGCAAAGAATGTTCCAGTAGCTTCACTTGATGATCTGGAATGGGCGGATGCAATCATTTTCAGTACTCCGACTCGATTCGGGAATATGGCGGCGCAAATGAAGCAATTCCTGGATACAACGGGCGGACTGTGGTTCCAAGGGAAATTAGCTAATAAAGTTGTATCCGCAATGACATCTGCAAGCAATCCTAATGGTGGTCAGGAAGCAACTATTCTGTCACTATATACGACGATGTATCATTGGGGCGCCATTGTAGTAGCACCTGGTTACACGGATCCGATCATATTCCAAAGCGGCGGTAATCCATATGGAACTAGCGTTACAGCCAAGGATAGCGGAGATATTGACGACGCTGTTCTAAGTGCTGCCAAGCATCAAGCCAAGCGTATGGTATCTGTTGCGGGGCAGTTGAAAAAGGGACAAGCTTAAATTTTTATAAATATGAGTAAAAGAAAAAGCAAACCTCTGAAGCAGATCGCTCCAGAGGTTCTTGGCATCCTTCACATAACTAGTTAGTCGTTGGTGTATCAAATGGACTTGAGTAGCCACTAATGTTACGCAGAATTTGCTTCGCTTCCTCGTCTTTCATCGTACCGAAACGTTTGGCTGCATCCACGATCTTGGGAAACAAGTGTACATCCCCTGCGCTTGCGAATCCTGTAACACCGGGAAAAGAGAGCACAAAATGAACACACGCATCAATGACTTGCTGGTGATCGAACGGTTCGTACCATGTGGCGTAATTCCGCTGCTGATTCTCGCCCCAAGGTCCTTTGGCGATCGCTTTAATGACTCGAACAGCAGCTCCTTGTATTCGGGCTTGCTCCATGAACGAATCAAAGTCATGACGATATTCAGGTAAGGAGTACAAATAATAGTTTAATGGCAGCAGCACGGTATCGAAAGGAAAGCGGCGTAATGCTTCAAGATGGGTGGCCGGTGCTTGATGACCATGACCCGTAATGCCGATTCCTCCAACAATGCCTTCATTCCTCGCTTCGATCAGGGCCTCAAGCGCTCCGCCTTTTCCAGTACATTGATCGAGATTGTCCAAATCACCAACCGCATGCAATTGAATCAGATCGACTCGGTCTACTTGCAGCTTTTCCAGCGAACGGTGAAGTTCAGCCTTGGCCTTGTCTTTGGTGCGTTCACCGGTTTTGGTCGCAAGAAAAATGGTTTTCCGAATCTTAGGCATCCAGGGCCCCATCCTTAATTCAGCCTCTCCATAGCTTGCAGCGGTATCGAAGTGGTTGACTCCATTTGCAAGCGCATACGAAATGGAAGCATCGGCTTCCTCTTGAGTTACTGCACCCAAGCTGGCTGCTCCGAACATAACTACACTACTGTTGTGACCTAGACGTCCAACGGTTCTCGTTATCATTTAGCAATCGCCTCCTTAAAGTGAACAACGGCATTCGCAAATAGTAGTCCTTCTTACAGTATAAACAACCATGCAGATTTGTAACAGCAAATGTAAACATCCCGTCACAATTAAGTGGCGGGATGTCGTTCGTCCTATACGTTGAAGCGGGTTGGACTTGAACCTGCAGATCTACAGATTCTGAATATTGTATAAACGCGCATAGGCACCGCCAGCTGCCATCAGCTCAGCATGTTTACCCTGCTCGACAATTTGTCCGTCTTCCATGACTACAATTTGCTCTGCATGAGTAATGGTCGACAGCCGATGAGCGACGATTATTGTGGTTCGATTCGCCGCTAAGCGCTCCAATGATTGCTGGATAGAATACTCGGATTCCAGATCAAGCGCCGATGTTGCTTCGTCGAGGATCAGAATCTGCGGGTCTTTGAGGAATACTCGTGCAATCGCTATTCTCTGCTTCTGACCGCCAGACAGCTTCACGCCTCTCTCCCCGATCTCGGTATCGTAGCCATTCGGTAACTGCTCGATAAATTCATGAGCACTGGCTGCAAGCGCCGCGTCTATTAACTCCTTCTCTGATGCATCTGGACGTCCCATCCGGATATTTTCACGCACGCTTCCACTGAACAATATATTGTCCTGCAGCACCATCCCAATCTGTTCACGGAGACTAGTCTGGGTCAAGCTGCGAATATCATAGCCGTCTACCCTAATGCTTCCTTGCTGTACATCGAAAAATCGAGGGATTAACGAGATCAGCGAAGACTTTCCGCCGCCGCTCATTCCTACGAATGCAACTGTCTGACCAGGTGTAATGGACAAATCAATGCCCTTCAGCACCCAATCATTCTCATCCTTATATCGGAACCAGACATCTTGGAATTGGATATGTCCTTTAGATCCTTTTAGTGTAATACTATCTGCCTTATCCTCAATATCGTAGGGTGTGCGCATGAATTCCATAACCCGATCGATCGCTGCGGTAGCCTGTGTAATCGTCGTGGAAGAATTGACAAGTCTTCTAAGCGGGCTATACAGCCGGTCTAAGTAACCAAAGAAAGCTATAAACGAACCAACCGTTAAATTCCCTTGGATGACCAGGTAACCTCCATATCCAATGACGAGGAGCGGTGCAATATCGGTCAGGGTGTTAATAATAGAGAACGTAAAAGCGTTCCAACGCATGGAAGCAAGTGACTTATTCAGAAGCGTCGTATTGGTTCCTTCAAATTTTCTCTTCTCATACGTTTCCAGGGTGAAGCTGCGAATGACCGGGATCCCTTGCAGCCTTTCGTGCATATAACCTTGCATCTCCGCTAATGCTTGAGAACGATCCTTGGTAAGCTTTTTTAACCTCCTATAGAGAAGGTAGACAGCTAATCCATAAAGAGGGAAGACAGAGATCGCCACAAGCGTCAGAACTGGATTCAGGTAGAACATAAAAGCCATCGCCACCGCGAGCGTAAACAGATCCAGCCAAATGTTCATCATGCCGGTCTCAACAATATTCTTGGTCTGTTCGACATCGTTAATGAAACGGGAGATGATCTCTCCAACCTTGTTGTTCTGATAATATCGAATCGATAGCGACTGAATGTGATCATAGAGGCGTTTGCGGATATCGAACAAAATCCGGTTCGTCGTAAGTTGAGCGAAGTATTGCCGATAATATTCCACAGGACCGCGTACCACCACGAATAAGACAAATGCACCGGCGAGCATGTAGAACAAATTGTGCAGCTTTTGCCCTAGCTCCATTTGCCCCATCAGCAGGTCATCGACCACATACTTCATCAGAAAGGGCAGCGTCATGGGAATGCTGAATTTGACCATGCCAATTAACACCGTAATGGTAATCAGAAGCCAGTACGGACGGATAAATTGAAAATATGATTTTAAGTTGTTCACTAGCAGCAGGACTCCTTCCTCCGAATTCTATTGTATCAGAAAACAAGGGATGAGACAGACGTTGATTTTTGGCTCAATAGGAGATTGTCCGTATCGAATCTAGCAATTTCTGCATTCTCTATAGTATTTGATAGAGAAGGAGAGATGAAAGTGTCGAATGTGGATACGAAAATAGCACGCCCGGTTGACGTAGTGACGATCCGGACGGAGAATAACCCGTTTACTCAAAGCATCAAGATCAACGGAGTGTCTGTAATCGGCAGTGCTGCCCCAGGCGACAAGTTCCTGGTTAACGGCGAACGGGTTAAACCTGCGGTTCGTTGTCTGCTGCGCAACGGATTTAAGCTGATTGCTGAAAGACGGAACGTGCTAGTGTTCCGGCGTGTGCCGAGTTGAGCGGTTGGTATAGGTGAAAGAAGAAACGGTGGGGTTAAGCGCCGTTTCTTCTTAATAAAAGTTTGATAGTTAATTATTACCTTCTGCATACCATATCCGTTCAATTTCTTTTCTAACACGCTTCGCAACTTTGTTCATGTTGTATTTTTCCAGCAGCTCGATCCGAGCCTTTCGTCCTATTTTCCTCGCTTCTTTTTGATGCTCTACTACATACCTCATTTTCCTCTGCAAGTCCTTAATAGAGGGCTCCGCCCAACAATGTCCCTCATACTTCGATTTATCGTGATAATCCTTTATGGAAACAGGAACCAGCCGTTTTACTTTAAGCAGGAAGGAATTGTTCTCATTCAAATACTCCATTTGTCCACTCCAATTGGTCGCGAGAACAGGCTTTTGCATCAGCATGGCTTCGAAAAGAGGTCTTCCCCAGCCTTCACCACGAGTAGGAAGCACAAATGCGTTGCAGGCTCTGTATAAACTGAGCAATTCCGGTGTGTATAACATTTTATCAATAATATAGATAGGAGGTCTTTCCTTGATTGATTTAGGATGGGTTTTAATGATTTCTGTTAATTTCTGATTTTTTGTACTGTTACGAATTTTGATCACAAGAGCCACATCATCTTTTGCCGAAAATTCATCTAGAAAAGCATGAAGTAGAAGATCATATCCCTTGCGTTCAATTAAATCAAATACAGATAAAAATTTATAAGATTGGGAAAGGGGAAGAGGAAACTTTGTACCCTCGGGAATGTACTGAGCATCATTAAAAAAATAAGGGATAAACTTTATTGGAACCTTGACTCCGGAGGATGCAAAGGTGTTTAAGTTAAATTTACATTGAACCCAGACCTGGTTAAATGAATTCAGTATTGGAACCCAAGCCGCTGGAAGTCTATCTGTTTCAAAAGTTGTGTGAGCAATATTGATGCGAAATTCAGGTTTGTGACGGAGATTGCCGCCAGATCCACGATTAATAAATATATCGTTGGATGTTAACTCCGTTTTTTCAAAAGATGCCAGGTAATTTTTTTCTTCCAAAGTCAGGACTTGGCTTATTGTTCTGTCACCACTATCTTTTGGAAGAATACGAACCCGATATCCCGATTGGTCTAATATACGCAGTAGGGCCCGATTTCCTTCGGCATATCCGCTGCCGGAATAAAAATAACCCTCAAATAAAATATTCAATGCAGTCACCGCCTAAGAGAACATTTTTTGGGGCTTAGTAGTTCGAATATGATTTCGTTGTAGTCTGCCATCCTTATTGTATTTGGATTCGCTTTTTTTTGTCACCACGATTGTCCAGATATCAATGGAATAAATTATTATTTTGAATAGCGAGAAAGTCGGCTAAATGAACTCAACATGCAAAGGACCTAGCCATTGGCCAGGTCCTTTAATGTAAAAAGTAATTTGCTCATGCGTTTTTTCTAAATAGCATCAGGTAGATTGTACGGCTAACGCACCTGAGCTTCGATCTTGCAGAACTAACTTCCCTTCCATCTCTTGGCCGGAGCTGTCTGTTAGCTTAAGCTTACTCGTCTGGCCTTTTTCGATTAGGTTGCGAGCCATGGTAGGAGTTAAAGATTTGCCGAAGCTGTCTTTCCAAATAACGAACTTGCAGCCGTCCCGAAAGTGGGAGCAGCCGTAGCCTTTGTGGCCGATAATGATATCGCCGCCGCAACCTGGGCGCGGGCAAGCAGCGATCACTTGGCGCAGGGTTGCGCCTGAGGCAACCAGCTGCGCCATAGGGCGCGGAGCTGACACTGCAGCGTCAGTCCCGCTGCTCGAGCTCGCTGCTCGAGCACCGCTAGGCACGCTTGCCGCTGCGTTTTCCTCGCCCCCAGCGGCTGCACTCGCTGCAGCGGTGGTGCTCGCCCTGCGCGAGCGCGGCTTCGCGCCGCTAGCAGCGCCCGACGTGCCGGCAGCGTCGGCAGTGCCTGTCGCGCTTGCGCTCCGCGCCGCTGACGCGCCACCGGCCTTGCCGCGTCCGCGACCGGCGCCAGAGACTGCAGCCTCCGCCTCGAAGGAGGCTTTGGCCGCTTGCGGCTGGACACGCACCTTGTCCACGATGGAGCGCGTGAACTTCTTCACGTTCTCCATGAACGTGGAGTCCGATGCTTGCCCGCGCGAAATCTCATGCAGCCTGCGCTCCCACTGGCCGGTCATCTCGGGCGAAGCGAGCAGTTCTACACCTGCACCGCGGATGAGCTCAATGGCTGATCGGCCTTTTGAGGTGATTAATATCCGCTTGCCCTGCATCGCCACATAGCCTACATTTTTCAGCCGCTCAATAATGGATGCACGTGTAGCTGGAGTGCCAAGACCCGAGTCCTTCATCGCTTCGCGAAGCTGCTCGTCCTCCATCTGCTTGCCCGCACTCTCCATTGCCTTGAGCAAGGTTCCCTCCGTGTAAGCCTTTGGAGGCTGCGTTTCTTTCTCCTTCGCCTTGGCATCGGTGCAAACGACTGGAATGGTCGGATCCAGTGTGAACGGAGCATCCATCAATTGCTCCTCGGCATCCCCGCCAGCACCTCCGCCTTCCGAACCGCCGTCAGCATCCGCAGCGGAAGCTCCATCTTTATCAGCCTTGCCCTTGGCACCGCCTTTTTTGCCGCGAGCAGCCGTGTCCTCGTCACCCTCGTACACGACCTTCCAGCCTTTGCTCAGAACTTGCTTCACAATCGTCTTGAAGCGCTCCTGTTCGACTTCGGTAATTACCGTATGCACCTTATATTCCGCTGGCGGGTAGAAATGAGTCAAGAAACGTTTAATAACGAGGTCATACAGCTTCTGCTCATCCGCACTTAAGCTGTTCGAACGTTTCCCCGTGGGCAATATCGCGTGGTGATCTTCAACCTTTTCAGGATTGCATACACTTTTGTTGTTCACATGGACAAAACGTTTGTTGGCGCCTTGAACAAGCCCGGCGTAGTCTGTTCCTCTCAGAGCATCTAAAGTACGGTGCATTTCCGGGATATTTTGCTCATTTACATAGTTGGAATTCGTTCTAGGGTATGAAATCACTTTGTGCTTTTCATACAAAACCTGTGCTACATCGAGTGTTTTTTTGGCGGAGAATGCAAACTTGGCATTGGCTTCCCGCTGCAGCAATGTGAGATCATACAGCTTCATCGGATACTCCCGAGTATCCTTCACATCATACTCCGCGACGACACCAGGCTTGCCAGAGACACGTTTGACGATATCGGCCGCCTTCTCCGGATCAGTCATACGCTCCCCTTGCCAGTTCCCTTTGTACGAAATCGGCTGCTCGCCGCCCTCCTGATCGAACCAGGCTTCCACTTCATAAAATTTCAAGGACGAGAACGCCTCAATCTGCTTCTGTCGATCATACACGAGTGCAAGCACCGGCGTTTGAACACGTCCAACGGATAAAAGCTCCTTGTGCTTAGTCGTGAACGCCCGCGAGCCATTCATCCCGATCAACCAGTCTGCTTCACTGCGCGCCCGAGCGGCCCGGGTCAAGTTCTCATATTCGGCACCGTCCTTCAACTGGTCGAAGCCCTTGCGGATCGTCTCAGGGGTAAGGTCGGAAATCCACAATCGCTTCACTGGCTGCCGCAAACGCAAATGCTGCTGGATGTAGGCAAAAATAAGTTGACCTTCCCGTCCGGCATCACACGCGTTCACGATGGAATCACATTCAACCGCAAGCGTCTTGATCACTTGAAGCTGATCTTTCGTTTTGTAGTTAGGCAAAAGTTTGAAGGAGTCCGGAATAATGGGCAAGTCATTAAAATTCCACTTCTTATATTTATCATCGTATTTATCCGGTTCTGCCAACCCGATTAAGTGCCCGATTGCCCAAGTGATGATGTATTGCGAGCCTTCAAGGTGGGTACGCTTGTTAACAGCTTTAGGCTCAATCGCGGAGGCAATGTTACGTCCCATATCCGGTTTTTCGGCAATAATTAAAGTTTTCACGCATGGTCTCCAAGTTCTTCATAATTAATCAACGAGCTTCAACAATATGATCTTAACATAAATGGAACCTGGTCGTCAGTGAGGAATGGAGTATAACAAGCTCGTCAACCTATTCGATTCAACTGGTGGCGAGATTGGCGTGAATGAATTGAGTTCATAAATAAATAAGACAACTTGCAGCTGGGTCGCCTTGTTGGATGGGTAAGGATCGATTAACATAAGAATAACGGTTCAGGACAATTCAAGCCTACTTCAACAGTTATTTAGGTTGCAATCTTATTTGAGAGGTGGGAGATCTCTTGTCTCCACAGGAGCCCATAAAGACCGTGACGGTGACATTACTGGAAACGAGTGATGTTCATGGAAATATCGTCCCTATTCAATATGCGGATAATCAGCTTAGTGAAGTAGGATTGGCCAAGGTTGCTTCAATCATCTACAAAGAACGTGCTGTCGCCTCCGGCTCGGTTATTTGGATCGATAACGGAGATCTCATTCAAGGAACACCGCTCGCCTATCACCATGCCAGGCTCGATCCAGAGCCGCCCAACCCATTAATTCTCGTCATGAACGAGTTAGCCGTTGACGCTGCAGTTATTGGGAATCATGAATTCAACTATGGACGGAAGCTGTTGGACAAGGCGGTTCGTGAATCACAATTTCCTTGGATGGCAGCTAACATTGTGAACAAACAATCAGGCGAGCCTGCGTTCGGCCGCCCTTATATAATGAAGGTTCTTGAGGAAGGAGTCCGAGTCGCGGTACTGGGTCTGTGCACCCCTTACATCCCGAACTGGGAAGCTCCGGGACATATTGAAGGTCTGAGTTTTCTGGATGCCGTGGAGACTGCAAAGCTGTGGGTACCGATGCTGAAAGCGGATGAAAAAGCGGATCTAGTAGTTATCGCCTACCACGGTGGATTTGAGAGAGATCTGGATTCAGGAGAGCCAACAGAACCGCTCACAGGAGAGAATCAAGGGTATCAGCTTTGTATGGAAGTTCCAGGAGTCGACGTACTCTTAAGCGGTCATCAACATAGATTGATAGAGGGTTCTTGTGTGAATGGGGTACTTATTGCTCAGCCTGGACACCGTGGAGAGCATGTGGCCAGAGTAAGAGTGACGATGGAGCGTCATGGGGAACGATGGATTGTCGCAGCGAAGGAATCTGAGCTCCTGTCTGTCTATGGAGCTAGCGTTGATGAGGCGGTCATTAGCATGACAGCGACTTACGAAGAGAAGACTCAGAAGTGGCTGGATCAGCCAATGGGCCGTGTAGAGGGCGATATGGTTGTAACAGATGCGATGAAAATCCGTATGGGGGACAGTCCGCTCATTGAATTTATCAACAAGGTCCAAATGGAGGCTGCACAAACCGATATCTCCAACACGGCTTTGTTCGCAGATAATTCACCTGGTATTCCGGCGAATGTGACTATGAGAGATATCGTTTCCAATTACATTTATCCGAACACATTGAAGGTGATCCGCATTTCCGGACAAGATATACTGGACGCGCTGGAACAAACGGCTACTTATTTTCAGACTAGCACAGGCGGCGAGATTGTTAAGATTAATGACCGCTTTATGCTGCCCAAGCCACAGCCCTACAATTATGACATGTGGGAAGGCATCACCTACACCCTTGACATTACACGGCCAGAAGGAGATAGAGTTGTACAGTTAATGTACAAAGACGAGCCGGTCGGGATGGACAAGGAATACGATGTCGTGATGAACAATTACCGCGCAGGCGGAGGCGGCAATTATATGATGTTTCAAGGGAAACCGGTGATCAAAGATATTCCGATCGATGTTTCTGAGCTGATGGCGGATTACATTCTTCAACGGGGGACGATCCAGGCGACGCTCAATCAGAACTGGAAAGTGATTTATTAGTTCGTTGTAAATTGGCGCGGGGTGCGGAGCTTCTTGGGCTCGTGCAAGATAGAAAAGAGGTTCGGGAATGGATGAGGAGCAGAAAGGTATAGAGTTATGTGAGAGTCGTGTGATGCTAGAGTCAGTGAAGGAACCTGTGGGGTTTGAACCGCTGAAGGAGCGCAGGGGGGATTCGTTTGAGATTACCAGGCTTGGGGAGCAGGCACTGCTTGTTCGGTTCGGAAGGCGAATAGAGACGGATACCTATGAACGAGTTCTCCAGTTGGATCGTTCGCTCCGGGAACATCCTTTCCCTGGTCTGATAGAGACCGTTCTGACTTACGCAGCAGTTGCTGTTTATTATGATCCGTGGTTCATTTATAGACATACAGATAGAGATCAAGCTCCATATGAGTTCGTGAGTGCTTATGTGAGAAAGCTAATTGACGGATTGTCTGACTGCGGCGATTCGAAACAAGCTTCTTCCCTTCGAATTATACCCGTTTGTTATGGCGGGGAGTACGGACCTGATCTTGCTGCTGTGGCAGCGCATCATAGCCTGAGCGAGACAGAAGTGATCGAGCTTCATATCGCGCCTGAATATCAGGTGTATATGATAGGTTTTTTGCCAGGCTTCCCCTATATGGGGGGATTGTCAGAGCGGCTTGCTACTCCGCGACTCAATACCCCTAGACTATCGGTTCCAGCAGGTAGTGTAGGAATAGCTGGAACGCAGACCGGGATCTACCCGCTAGGATCACCGGGAGGTTGGCAATTGATAGGCAGGACGCCTCTAAGCTTGTTTCAGCCAAATGCGGAACCGCCCAGTTTCCTGCAAGCAGGAAATCGTGTGAAGTTCATGGCTATTGGTCCAGAGGAGTATGAGCAGATGAGGGCGGAGCAAGAGGAGCTGCAGCCTTTCTAGCTTAGGGAGTAGACGTTATTTGAGTGTCGATTGTGATGAAGCTAGGGAATAGTGGCAGGATGACAAATTGTCTGATCGCTGCAGGAGGTGATGGGATGAGCATATATGTGCAAAAAGCGGGGCTATTGACCACGGTGCAGGACCTGGGACGGCATGGGTATCAGCGCTTCGGCGTGCCTGTTGGCGGCGCGATGGATGTTTTTGCATTGGAGACGGCGAACGCGCTCGTCGGCAATGCAGCCGATGCCGCCGCGCTGGAGATCACGCTCATCGGCCCGGAACTTGTGTTCCGGACCGATGCGTTGATCGCGATCTGCGGCGCCGACCTGTCGCCGACTGTGCAGGGCGCAGCCGTGCCGCAGTGGCGGCCGGTCTTCGTGCGGCGCGGCAGCGCCCTCGTCTTCGGTGCGGCGGCCAGCGGCTGCCGCGCCTACGTCGCCGCCGCGGGCGGCGTGGCCGTGCCCGCGGCGCTCGGCAGCCGCAGCACGCTCGCGCGCGCCGCGCTCGGCGGCTTGCGCGGGCGTGCGCTCCGCGACGGGGACGAGGTCCCCTTCGGGCACGCGCCCCGCGCCGCGCAGCGCCTCGCGCAAGCGCTCGCCCGCGCGGCAGCGCCCGCTGCGCCGCTAGCCGCGACGCGCTGGCACGCGCGCGGCAGCGCGCTGCCGCCGTACGCGGCGGCGCCCGCGGTGCGCGTCACCCGCGGCGCGGAGCACGCGCGCTTCGACGCGGCGAGTCAGCGCGCGCTGACGGCGCAGCCGTACGCGGTCACGCCGCGCGGCGACCGCATGGGCGTCCGCCTGGCAGGCGCTTCGCTGCACTTATCGGAGGCGAGCACAGAGCAGCTCGTCTCCGAGCCCGTTATAGCCGGCACGCTTCAGGTGCCGCCGGACGGGACGCCGGTGCTGCTCCTCGCGGACCGGCAAACAACGGGTGGCTACCCTCGCATTGCCCAGATAGCTGCAGTTGACATGCCTGTTGTTGCTCAGGTTCCTCCAGGCGGCCAGCTTCACTTCATAGAGATTGATCCTGTAGAGGCAGAGTGGCTCTACCTTGCTGGGCGGCTGGAATTGGAGCGGCTCAAAATAGGTATACGCCTTCAAATCCAAGCCGATGGTTCTCTCATTTAATATAATCATTCTTGTTAGTGTAAAAAGGAGCGAAACCTGACATGCACTCTCCTGATAAGAAATCCTCAAACAATTCTGCAAACTCCGCCCGCATCGATACAATCGATCTCAATGCCGATCTAGGAGAAGGCTTTGGCGTATATAGAATCGGCAGCGATGAGCAGATAATCCAACTGGTGACCTCAGCGAACATAGCGTGCGGCTTTCATGCAGGAGATCCTGCAACGATGCGGCAAACTGTACAGCTGTGCTTAGAGCATGGCGTGGCGATTGGTGCCCACCCGGGACTGCCGGATCGTGCAGGTTTTGGTAGACGGGAAATGGCCCTTACACCGCAAGAGGCTCATGACCTGATCATCTATCAGGTTGGTGCATTACAGGCCACCGCTCATGCGCAGGGCGGAACCGTGCGTCATGTGAAGCCGCATGGCGCTTTGTACAACATGTCAGCCGTTGATGCGGCCTTAGCCGAGGCAGTAGCCGAAGCTGTATACCGCCTCGACCCTCTGTTAGTACTATACGGACTTGCTAACAGTGAGTCGATTCGCGCTGCACAAGGGCTGGGTCTGCGCACCGCAGACGAAATCTTCGCCGACCGGCGTTACAACGCTGACGGCACACTGGTTCCGCGTTCAAGAGCGGACGCCCTGATTCACGACCCGCAGGAAGCGGTGGCGCAAGTGCGTCAAATGCTGAACGCGGGTCAAGCAGACACGATCTGTGTGCACGGTGACACGCCTGAAGCCATACAATTCGCCCGCCATATCAGGGCAGCTCTCGAGCAGGATGGAGTGGTTTTTCGCTCACCGTTTGGTTCTACAGCCCTCCCCAGCATACAAGGAAAAAACAAGTATAAATAAACTTTCCTCTTGAGCTGTTTTTGGAAACGTGCGTTAATGGAGGAGGGCGGAATAAAAAATAGCTGGATGCTGCAGTTAGAAAAATTTCGCTTGATGAATCTGGATTGTTTCCATATAATTGTGATATTACTGGAAAATGTTTTACAGTATTGATTCTTGTGAAAGGAGGATGCGGTATGTTTCACTTTTGGACCAACACAATCAATGAGGTGCCAGCTTTTTAACTGAATACTGCCGATTCGAAACTGACACAGGATGCTAATTCAACCATATTTGACGGCATGCACGATGTGAGTAATCGTGTTTTTTTATTCCCATTTTTTGCGATATTGAATTCCAAAAATATACATAGGAGGTGAAAGGATGAAAGCGCTCAATAATATCCAAGGTTGTGTAACAGCAACATCTAATCAAGAGGAGGTTTTCATCAGTGAGTTACAAAAACGGAAAGGATTTTCTTCCGCCTAGCTTACTTAAGGAGCTGCAACAATACATTCAAGGCGAACTTATATATGTCCCCAAGAAAGAAAAGACTCGTGCCGGCTGGGGCGAGAATAACGGGACACGCAAGCTTATAGAGAAACGCAACCGTGAAATTTTTCATATGTATAACACGGGTTCAACGGTGCTGGATCTGATCCAACGTTTCCATCTGTCTGAGGACAGCATTCGCAAGATTATTGTAAAAACCCGCGATCTCCTGCAGAACGTGGCCAAATAAATGAAAGCAGAGCCGAATTGGACTCTGCTTTCTTTTTTTTCATATAATCAGATTTTAGAGCTAGTCAGTGGGAGAAGACCTGCAAAACCTGCAGTTAATTTCTCCCACAGGGTAGCTATTTGAATTATTACTGTAAAAGCTACATTTAATTATGAGACTTTTACCTGAATGAGCCGGATTTAAAACAATTAACGGTAGGAAATGCAGGTATTTTGGTATAATCCCTCAATCCTAGAAAATTACCTGCAGCTTTTGCAGTTAAAAGTGGAGTCCCGCTCCCCGCTTTTCTAAGCAAGGTGGGCACGGGAGCAGGTATTCTCACGCACAGGTTAAAGAGCTTTTTTCTCAGGAATACGAATGTTGAAGGAGGTCCCGTGTTCGTGACTGCTCTCCACCATTATTATCCCCTGATAAAATTCGATTCTGTCTAGTACAATTGACAATCCAAGTCCGCGGTTTTCGCCAGATTTGGTGCTGAAGCCTGGCTGGAAAAGTTTCTTCTGGATGTCTTCTGAGATATAGGAACCCTTATTTTTAACGGAAATGATCAAATAGCTTTGGTCTGTTCTACATTCTAACGTTACTTTACGTTCTTCGGGAGGCTGACATTGGGCTTCATCGAATGCGTTATCAAGTAAATTCCCCACTACTTTTATTAGGTCGATCGATTTAAATCCAAGAGAAGAGCTTTTAAATCCTGAGCAATCGTATGCGAAATCGATTTTGTGTGAGATGGCTTCCGCGGATTTGGCTTGAATAAGCGCTGCTAATGCTGGGTTGCCTACGCTCATAATCTCGTTGATCTCCGTGATCTCCCCTACCAATTCGTTCGTGTACTTCTCCAACTCCTCTTTCTTACCCATTTTGACAAGGGAAGAGATGACTTGTACGTGATTCATAAAATCATGTCTTTGTCCCCGTACCGTTGTAAACATCCGATTAATATCATCTATATAGTATTCCTGAGTCATTTTGATCGCTTCATTCTTCGTCTGGGTGACAACTTTGAGAACAAGAATAAGGGTGACTAAGGTGCACGCGGCTGCAATGATAAGGATAGTGTCAATGAATTTAGGGTCGAGTGAATCTGTTCTTCTATAGGAGAAAACAAACACAATTAGCAAGATTTGTGTGGCGAAAAAAAGCATAAGAGAAGGGATTTTGCGATCTCGTTTATGTTTAATAAAAGCAAGAATCGAAACCCCAGGGTGTAATTTATATTTTTCCATAAGCCATGATAGGAGCCATACTAATGCTGTTGCAGGCCAGAAAAAAGGAATTAGTATAATAGAATTTTGTTGCATTTTTTCTAAAGGGTAAAATTGTAAAATAAAGGTCCCTACGATCGTCTCGACTAAACCTGATACAACAAAGGAAGAAATCCCTATGGTCAGGCGAATTTTCTTCGATATACCAGGAAACAACAAGAAAATAAACAACAAGTACAAGAATATAGCGTTTAGTGGCCTGAGGTAATAAGGGAGAACGAAAAACATCAGGTCCATAATAATAGAAGAAAGTACTGTATAGGCCAACATTCGGCGGAAGTTCGGCCTAACCGGGATCCCCCAGAATGAAAAAGCTAAAGCTGCAGATGTGAAACCAAGTGGGATGGTAACGGATATGATCATTTTAAAAGCATCGTACAAATACTCCAACATAAAAATCCCTCACTGAGCAAGTTTATTGAAAAATGGTTTGGTGTGCACCTTAAGCTAAATAGCATGTTTCAGAGGTATGCGAATATGGAAGGATGTACCTTCTTCACGACAGCTCTGAACTTCAATGGTACCCTGATAGTAATCTATTCTTTCTTTGACAATTGGAAGACCCAGTCCGTGATGCTCTCCTGGCTTAGTGCTGAAACCTGGCACAAATAAATTCCTTTGAATGTCTTCCGAGATGTATGAACCTCGATTATTAACCCGGATGAGTAGATGGTTCTTTTCAGTCAAACAGTATAATTCAACCGTGCGTTCGCCCGGAGGAAGGTGCATAGCTTCATCGAATGCGTTATCCAACAAATTCCCCAGCACCTTGATCAGGTCAATGGACTTTACTCCAAGAGCAGAGCTTTCCATTCCGGTACAATCAAAAATAAATTGAATTTTATTCGCAAAGGCAACGGTTGATTTGGCTTGGATGAGAGCAGCTAATGCTGGATTCCCAATGTTCATAATTTCATTGATCTCGGTCGTTTCCCCAATCAATTCTTTGGTGTACTTGTCGAGTTCGTCTAGCTTGCGCATCTTAAGGAGCGAAGAGATGACCTGAACATGGTTCAAGAAATCATGTCGTTGTCCACGCACAGTGGTGAACATTCGGTTGATGTCGTCGATGTAGAACTGTTGCGTTGATTTAACTGCTTCGTTCTTGACCTGGGTGAATAATTTCAGGACAAGGATTAGGGTGGCTAGTGTGAGAATAGCAGTAAAAGTAAGTAATATATCAATAAATTTTGGATCAGGAGAGCCTACTCTTCTAAAAACGAGAAGAAATGTACTGGAGAATATTTGCGTGAAAAAAAACAACATGAGTGCTGGTATGTTACGATCTCGTCTACGTCTTACAAAAGTGAGAATGGAGGTACCTGGATGAATGTTGTATTTAGTCATACAAACTGATAATAGAACCAGCAAAACACAAGCAGGCCAGTAACTGGAGCTTAAAAGAATGAAACTGGTGTTGATTATTTCTAATGGATAGAATTGCATAAGTATGACAGAAAGGATCGCTTCTACTAATATGGCTACTAGAATAATAGTTAGACCTAGCGTAATGCGCATTTTCTTTGACAAAGCTGGAAACATCAACAACATTAGAGTTAAGAAAGTAACAAGAACATTTATGGGTCGGAAGTATACTGGAAGCGTAAAGAACAGAATATCAATCACAATGGAGTGAATGATGGCAAATGCTATTATGTGCGGATAATAGGTTCTGATGGAAATCCCCCAGAATGAAAAACTTAGAAGGGTGCATGCGAAAGTTAACGGAATGGAGGTAACTAAAGTAACTAGTAATAAATGCTCTAAGTCCAACATATCATTCCAACCTCACAATCGAAAATAAAATCTGCATGTTATTCTTCTTTGGTTTAACCTGCCTACTTGTAATCCTATTGTAAACGAAATCCTGCAAAAGGACAGGACATTATGTTATGAAAAAAAGCCATTATGCTAAAATACGCGAGAATTATGTATTTTTGTGTCATATAATGTCGAATTTCATGCATCTCCAGTGTACTAAAAATTCCCAGTCTTGAAAAGTTTAAGTTTTCTTCGAGAGCGAATCCAGCCTTGTTTCCGATCAAAGACAGGAGTATGATATACTAAATTATTAGTTGTACAATTGCTTTTGGAAAGGAATAACGTTTATGTGCGGCATTACAGGTGTCTTATATTTTGATCAAAGGGAACCATCCGTTCCTATGCTTAAACAAATGATGGATGTAATTGAACATCGGGGGCCGAATGATTCTGGTACTTGGACTGATCCAGGGATTGGTCTTGGATTTCGCCGATTGTCGATTATTGACATTAAAGAAGGCCACCAACCGATGAGTAATGAGGATGATTCGGTCTGGATTATATTCAACGGGGAAATTTATAATTATCAACGTCTGAGAGAAGATCTGTTGTCGAGGGGACATCAGTTCAAGACGCATACCGATACGGAAGTCATTATTCACTTGTATGAAGAGTATGGGGAGAAGTGCGTCGATCATTTGCGAGGGATGTTCGGATTCGTCATCTGGGATCGTAAGCGTCGGGAATTGTTCGGGGCCAGGGATCATTTTGGGATCAAGCCTTTCTATTATTCCGAGAATAGGGAAAGGCTGTTGTTCGGCTCCGAGATTAAGAGCCTTCTAAGTGCGGAAGGGATGGAACGCCGTCTTAATGAAGATAGTCTGCTTCAATACTTGACCTTTCAATATGTTCCCGAGCCGGAGACCATGTTCGCGGGTATTAAGAAGCTTCCGCCAGCACACACCATTAAAGTTACGGCTGATGGCCGCTTATCCATTCGCCGTTACTGGGATCCGATGTTTGCGCCGGTTAAGCGCCCTTTTGGCGATGTAGTAGAGGAGCTTCGAGCCAAGCTGCAGGATTCCGTCGTGCATCATATGCACAGTGACGTGGAACGCGGCTGTTTCTTGTCGAGCGGGATCGACTCAACGGCTATTGCTGCCCATATGCGAGCGATTGAACCGATCCAGACGTTCTCGGTCGGCTTTGAAGGACCGAATAACGAGACGGTCATCGCAAGACAGACTGCGGAAGCTCTTGGTACACAACATTATGAGAAGATGATTAATGTTGATGATTTCTTCGGTGTGTTGCCGAAAGCGATCTGGCATCAGGATGAGCCAGTTGCTGACCCGTCGGCAATCGCACTTTATCATGTGGCCGGCTTGGCGCGTCAGCATGTGACGGTCGTGCTCTCGGGTGAGGGCGCCGACGAACTGTTCGGCGGCTACCGCATTTATCGCGAGCCGTTATCGCTTCGGCCGCTGAGTTGGTTGCCGGTGCCCGCACAGCGGCTCTTGCACCGCTTGGTTCGCTTCCTGCCGGAAGGGATGAGCGGCAGGAATTATTTGCTGCGCGGGACGACTCCGCTTACGGAGCGCTTTCTTGGCAATGCCAAGCTGTTCAGCGAATCCGCGAAGGCGGAGCTGCTGCAGCTGGATAGCAAGCGGCTGCGGTCTTATCGCAGCCCATGGCAAGTTGCTGGCGAGTTCTACAGCAAGACGGCTCATCAAGATCCGGTGACGCGTATGCAATACATCGACATGAACTTATGGCTGCCTGGCGATATTCTGATGAAAGCCGATAAGATGACGATGGCACATTCCTTAGAGCTTCGCGTTCCATTCTTGGACAAGGAGTTGTTCGAGTTCGCACGAACCATTCCTATGGAATACCGGCTGGCTGAAGGAACAACCAAGTATATATTCCGCAAAGCTATGGAAGGGATTATCCCTGACTTCATCTTGAATCGTCCGAAGCTTGGCTTCCCTGTACCGCTCAGACAATGGCTGAAAGGACCGCAAGGTGCTATGATGCGGGAGCAGATTCGTTCCAGCAACATAAGCGAGTGGTTCGATCTGAGTGTTGTGGAGCGAATGTTCGACAAACATGCAGCAGGTCAGGGCGATTACGCGCGACTCATCTGGGCCGTATATGTGTTCAGTCTGTGGCATACGACGTATATGCAGGATGTACCTAGCCTTAGTCGACTGCAAAGGCAATCTACAGGTTCTTAAGAAGAAACAATCAAATATAGAATAAGAGTGGCATTTAGAGAGGGGCAGGAGCATCATGGGACCGTATAAGCTGCTAGCACTTGACATGGATGGAACTCTTCTTAATGAAGAGGCATTGATCTCGGAAGACAATCAGGTATGGATCCAAAAGGCTCTGGACGCCGGTGTTACGGTTATTCTATCCACTGGCCGCGGTGTTCAAAAAGTGTATCCTTACACGGACCTGATTGGGCTGAAGACCCCAATTGTATCTGTAAACGGCAGTGAAGTCTGGAGAGAACCCCGCGTATTGTTGAAGCGTCATCTGATGAAGGTGGAGTGGATTCGCCGCTTGCATGAGATGGCAGTCGAATACGATACCTGGTTCTGGAGCTATTCCGTCAATGGAGTTCACAACAAAGAGAATTGGGATCCGTCAGAGCTGGAAACGACAGAATGGCTCAAGTTCGGTTATTATACCGAGAATGATGCAAACCGTATAAAAATCCTGGATACTCTGGGCGAATGGGGAGAGTTCGAGCTTACGAATTCACATCCTCACAATATTGAAATCAACCCTAAAGGAATTAGCAAGGCGAGCGGAATTGAAGAAGTCTGCAAGCTGTTCGGTTACTCCATGTCTGAGGTTGTAGCGATGGGAGATAGCTTGAACGATATGGCTATGATCCGTGCTGCTGGTCTTGGTGTAGCGATGGGGAATGCGCAAGAAGAGCTTAAGCGCGCGGCCGATCTTGTAACCGTTACGAACCAAGAGCATGCTGTTGCCAAAATTATTCGTGAGCATATCCTTGTGTAGAACGCCCGCAATAATCATTACTTAGGTGTGGCAACCATCTTACTTGTATTCGGGAGGAGTCGATTCAGATGACATTAGCTATTATAGGATGGATTCTCGTCATTGCCTTGTTTGCGGTAGGGATGGCTGGAGCTGTTTTCCCTATACTGCCAGGCGTGTTGGCCATTTATGCAGCTTTTTTCGTATACGGCTTGTGCCTCGGCTTTGACGAGTTCGGCTTCTGGTTCTGGTTATTTCAAACCTCGATCGTGATCGGAGTGATCGTTGCGGATTACCTGGTGAGCGCGTTAGGTGTGAAGAAATTTGGCGGATCGCGAGCTTCTGTTATCGGGAGCACGATCGGGATTATTATCGGTCCTTTTGTAATCCCTGGCGTAGGGCTGTTCGTGGGTCCTTTTCTTGGGGCTGTTATCGGTGAGTTGTTGGCGGGCGCGAATGTTCAACAGTCATTGAAAGTCGGGGTCGGCTCCTTGGTCGGATTTTTATCGAGCGTGGTTGTCAAAATTATATTACAATTGATAATGATTGTTTTATTTATAGTTTGGGTCATTTGGAACTAATCCATAATATGAACGAGGAGTTGTGTACAATGTTGCGCGTTACGATCTGGAATGAGTATTTGCACGAGAAAAGCAGTGAGGTTGTAGCCAAGTTATACCCGGACGGTATTCATGGGGCTATTGCTGCAGGGATTGCCAAAGATGGAGTGCAGATCAAGGTTGCGACACAAGAAGAGCCGGAGCACGGCTTGACAGAAGAGGTGCTTCAAGCAACGGATGTACTCCTCTGGTGGGGGCATAAGGGGCATAACGGCGTTTCCGATGACATCGTGACTCGTGTTCAACAGCGTGTTCTGGAAGGCATGGGACTAATTGTTCTTCACTCGGGTCATTTCTCCAAAATTTTTAAAAGGTTGATGGGAACGAGCTGTGATCTGAAATGGCGTGCTGTGGGAGAGAAAGAACGTCTCTGGGTTGTCGATCCTTCTCATCCGATTGCAGCTGGGGTTGGTCAGTATTTCGAGCTGGAGTCCGAAGAAATGTACGGCGAACACTTTGATATTCCGGCTCCGGATGAGTTGGTATTCGTGAGTTGGTTCGAAGGTGGAGAAGTATTCCGCAGCGGCTGTACATTCCATCGTGGGCAAGGGAAGATATTCTACTTCCGTCCAGGTCACGAAACTTACCCGACTTATTACAACGAGAATGTGTTGCGTGTCATTTCTAATGCCGTTCATTGGGCGGCTCCTGTTCATGGAGAAAAGCATACATACGGTCATGCGAAGACACCTTTGGAGCCTATAAAAGGATTCGAGGGTTAGGAACAGACAGGGCTCTGCCCGCGAAAAGAAGACTCCGCTTACAGCTTTTGCTGTAGACGGAGTCTTCTTTATTATATAGACAATGCGGAAATAGGACTATTCGGGCATAACCCCTACATACCGTGATTGCGGTCTATAGATTCTATTATTCTCGGCTTGCTCTAAGACATGTGCAGTCCAACCTACTACTCGGCTTGCGGTGAAGGTAGGAGTGAACAAGGTCGGATCGAGCTTGACGGCTTTTAATACGGCAGAGGCAAAAAACTCGACATTCGTATAGAGCTTACGACCTGGTTTATACTCTTCCAACAGGCTGATCGCCATTTTCTCTACATACAAGGCAAAGTCAAAATAGGGGTCATCCGCATTCAAACGAGAGGTTACTTCGCGCAATGCCTCTGCTCTTGGATCCATTGTTTTGTATATGCGATGTCCGAAGCCCATCAGCTTCTCGCCGTTATCTAGTTTACTGCGAATCCAGGCTTCAGCATGATCCTTTGTCCCGATCTCCTCCAACATGGCGATAACCTCAGAAGGAGCACCGCCATGCAGCGGGCCTTTCATAGCCCCGATCCCAGCGCTTACGGCAGATATCATGTCTGATTCTGTGGAGCAAACTACTCTACTGGCGAAGGTGGAGGCATTCAGACCGTGCTCAGCTGTTAGGATCAAGTATGCATCAAGGGCTTGAGTGTGGGCGACAGATGGAAGCTCTCCTGTTAGCATGTACAAATAGCAGGCAGAGTGATGAAGCTGCGGCAGCGGCTCGACATAAGGCTTGCCCTGCAGTTTGCGGAACCTGTAAGCTATCACGGAAGGGATTAGCGCAGTAATCTGCATAGCTTGTTCGACGGTCGGAGGCCAGCTGAATCTGTTATCGCCCATGGCTGAGACTGCTGTCCGCAGAACACTCATCATCGGAGTCTCAGAAGGTAGAGCATCCAGCACTTGTCTAATATAGGATGGTAGAGTCCGATATTCGGCTAATCGGTTATGGAATTCCAGCTTTTCATCCTCATTTGGCAGTTTTCCATTCCACAGCATGTATGCAACCTCTTCAAATGTGTATCTTACTGCCAGATCGCGGGCTCGATGTCCTCGAAATAGTAAAAGTCCTTGTAATCCGTCAACTAAACTTATATGGGTTTCAGCAGCAATAATACCTTCCAATCCTTTTGCTATCATAGAGAAGCCTCCTTAAGTAACGTTCCATTCACTTACCATAGCTTTATTATATTATTCTATTTCAATAAATGATAATTATTAAATTATTTATATGTGATCAATAATGTTTATCAGTAACGATTGAACTAGATAAAAAGACCGTTCCCCAGGAACGGCCTTTTCCATATATAGTCTCAAACTTGCAAAATTTTGATCAAATTTGTTGCGCCAGTCTTGCCCATAGGCACACCCGCAGTAATGATTGCGGTATCGCCTTCCTGAATCATTCCCGTGCTTAAGCCGCAGTTAATAGCAGAGCGGAATAGATCATCTGTAGAATCGGAGGTGTTGCCCTTGACCGGATATACACCCCAGACCAGACATAAACGGCTTAGTACATTATCATCTTGCGTGATTGCGATTATGGGTGCTGCGGGGCGCTGTTTGGAAACCATTCTAGCTGTAAATCCGCTCTCAGTCGGTGTTAAGATCGCGCTCGCTTGCAGGGCATAAGACGCGTTCACAGCTGATTGACTGATCACCTCGGTTACTGTAAGTGCCTGTAAGCCTCTGTTCTGCGAGTGCCGCACGAATTGAGTCTCCGCCTTCCCTGCAATGGAAGCCATTGTGCGTACCGACTCGACAGGGTACTTACCTGCTGCCGTCTCGCCAGATAACATAACAGCATCGCTGCCTTGCATAACCGCGTTAGCCACATCGTTAGCCTCTGCCCGGGTAGGTCTTGGGTTAACTTGCATCGAATCCAACATGTGAGTGGCAACGATAACGGGCTTTCCTGCCTTATTGCATTTCTCAATCATTGTCTTCTGTATAATGGGAACATCCTCAACCGGGATCTCCACTCCCAAATCACCGCGAGCGACCATTATTCCATCGGAAACTTCAATGATAGCATCCAGCTGTTCAATACCTTCTAGATTCTCTATCTTGGAAATAATCTGAACATGCCCGAATCCATGTTCTTCAAGCAGATGTTTCACGGAGAGCACATCATCGGCTTTTCTGACAAAAGACATCGCAATGATGTCGATCTTATGTTGGACACCGAACTCAATATGACGAATGTCCCGCTCAGTTACGCCTGGCAACGTAGTGCGAATTCCCGGCAGATTAACTCCCTTTCTGGGTTTGATAGGTCCGCCATTGATAATTTGGCAATGGATTTCTGTATCTGTTACGGTCTCTACGTTTAATTCGATCAAGCCATCATCGATTAATATTTTATCGCCCAGTTTCACGACAAGGGGCAGTTCCGTGTAGTTGACGGAAATACGCTCTGCATCTCCAACAATATCTTCGGTTGTAAGGGTGAGTTTGCTCCCGGCGAGCAGGTCGTAACGAGCCTCTTGAAGCTTACCAATCCGAATCTCAGGTCCTTTGATGTCCATCATAATGGGAATGATCGTATTGGTTTCCTTGGCAGCGGCACGCACGCGGTTGATTCGGGAAAGATGATCCTCCAATTCACCATGAGCCATATTGATCCTAGCAATGTTCATTCCATGGCCAATCATTTCTTTTAGAATATCCACCGAGTCACAAGCAGGACCCATGGTGCATACCATTTTCGTTTTTCGCATCGTTATGCCTCGTCCCTCAAAAGTTAGTTTGAATCCTATTGTAATTCGTTTCTTTTCGAGTGAAAATGAACTATAGTACGTATCATGTAGTATAGTATTGAATGTGCTAAAGGAGCTCTGTTATGTTGCAGGTAATGGATATTCGCCGGGATCAAGGAATGGACTGGTACGAGCAGTGTGATGAGAACCTGGGTAAGGCTTTTTTTATATTGGTGAGTTATGGCAAATGTGTATATTGGATTAATCATGAAAAGGTCATTGTTGAGAAAGGGGATATCCTCCTCATTCCTCCGAACACAGTTTATTATGCCAAAGGAATCCCTACGGTCGTACATGAGAAGTATGTGATTGTATTTGAGGGGATGGAGAAAGAAACGTATGGACTGCCTATCTTGCAGAGCAAGGAATGGTTGAAGGCTAAGACGGGCTTGTATGAGTTCATACTGGAGCGGATTAGACGGAGTTATACAGAATGGGAAGAGCAAGAAGCGTACTCCGGAATAAGAGGGCAGGCGGTCTTGTTGGAGATGCTGGCTTTATGGAATAGAGAGCTTGATGGAGCTGTGGTTTCGTCGGAAATCCAGCGGCATGCCGAACGGATGAAAGTTTTCATTCAGGAGCATTATCGGGAAAAGGTAACGAAGGAGGTGCTGGGGGAATGCATCTCGAAAAGCCCGAACTATGCGGCATCTGTGTTTCGCAGAGTAACGGGCCAGACGATTAGCGAATATGTTCACGCAGTAAGAATGAAATCGGCCGTATACTTATTGCGGGATTCTCTACTTACCGTAGGTGAAATCTCAGAGCTGTTAGGGTATCGAGATGTGTCTTATTTCCAAAGGTTGTTCAAACGCATTTACGCCAAGACCCCTTCCGAATATTTGAAGGAGAGATCGAAGACTTGAATCGATTAAGGTTATCGCCGCAGTTTCCAAGGAGTTGGATCCGTTGAGTTTACTTGCACGTTCACGACAAGGGAGCCGAAATATTGATCGCCAATGTAGGCTTCCAGACGCCATAATCCCGGTTCGGGAATAATCATATTGGAGGGCGGAATATGTCCGTCTGAGGTTCCCGTTATAGGACCGCTCATTCCCCCGGCTGCAAAAACGACACGACGATTCAATTCGTTGCCTTGATGGACTGCTATGATCTGCGGTATACCGTCTAGCTCTTCGGGTTTACCCCAGAAGAACCAGTAGTTTTGGTAAGGTTTTCGTGCAATAATGGGCTGGTCAACAATCGCCAGCTTGTCTTTTTCCCCGCGTAACTGCAAGGGACTGACACTGCCTGTGGAATTCGGCATTGTGACAGTGAACGTCGAACTGACTTCCCAGACATGCTTATCCAAGTGCCCCATTACTTTTCCACCGATATGATCGATCGGGATTGTTCCGATGGAAAAGCTGTCTGTTGCACGACCTCGGTTGTCTCCCAGAAGGAATACGCTGCCTTGCGGGACCAGCAAGGGTTGCATATTCATCATTTCGTAATTTCGAATGCGACGTTGATTATTGCTCATTTCATTCTCGGCGATTTTATCGTTGTAGTTCTCCTGTTTTTTCAGCTCCTCTAAATCGGGACCCGGCGGCTTGCTGTAGAACGTCTCCAATTTGTTTCCATTAATGTATACGTGACTTTTGCGAATCTCAACCGTTTCTCCCTGTAGAGCAATGACTCGAAGGATATTCGTTTCCCCTATATTAGGATTTTTCTGAATGAGATGCTCTGGATAACTCAAATAGACCACGTCACCGCGGCGTAGGTCATTCTTGGAGTAGTAACCTGGATCGATAACCAGCTCCTGAGTCAAATAATCAGCATGACCGGCCATTCCGTCATTCCTGAACCTCATGATCAAGTTTCCAGGTTCAGCTTTAACGGTTGATAGAGAAGGTTGAGTAACGGCATCTGTTACCGGTACCTCTTGGCATCCGATTAATGAGAGGAGCAGGGGGAATGTAAGAACAAGTTTTTTCAAGTGGTGCAAGACCGCACTTCCTCTCCAGAACGTGCTATAGTTTTCTAGAAATGGGTTCTCTTTCTAGATTATTATAGTTGGAAATTCCAGAAAGCGGTCTGAATAATTGTGTGATTATTGTGACAATTCAAACTGTAGCGAATAAGCCAGAATCTTGGCTATAGCAAGAAGGAGTCTGACTATCACTAGGATAGCCAGACTCCTTCTTGCTAAACGCTTACAGCAGCAAGGTAATCGCCAACAAGTCGAACAAAACAAGCGGCAATACGGTGTTGTTGTAATAATAGTTTCCGTAGTAAGGATTATAGAAGCCTCTTGCAGCCTCTTGAGGGATGGACAAGTACACGAATTCCGGGTCAACATGTACGATGTATCCTTCAAACGTATCTCCGTTCAGCCGCTGTAAGCGGACGAAGCGGTTCACGTATTGTGTGCAAGCTTGGTACGCTTCTTCCTTGGCTTGTTTGATAACCTTTTGGCAATCGGGTTTGGCCTCATAGATAACCATGATGAAATGCACCTCCGTATTTAGTCATGATCATCATATGCAGGAGCCCAGATTTGGTTCCGTTTAGGCGACTTATTAGTTAGCGGTCGTGGCGGGTTTTGGCGCCAATTGTCTTTTGCGAATCCAGAAGCACAGGGGCAGTCCAAGCAGCACAACAAAGGTGGCTAACAAGTACACATCATTCACGCTCATTGTAAAAGAAGCCAATTGGATCGATACAGCATCAGGTGGGGTAGATTCCTGAGTCAGATCCGCAACATGCACCGTCATGCGGGAGCCCAGCATGGCGGTGAACAGGGCGATCGAGAACGAGCCTAGTACGTTACGCACCCAGTTGCTGATGGAGGAAGCATGTCCAGACAGTGTGATTGGAATCTGCTCCATTCCAGCTGTACTTGCAGGCATAGTGGCCATTGCAATCCCAAGGTTACGCACAATCATCCAGAGCACAATGTAACTGTGCGGAATGTCTACGCTTAGCCAACTCAAGGCGAGAGTTCCTATGCCGATTAGTAGAATGCCAATGATCATCAGCAGCATAGGGCCAACCTTAGCGTATAACTTACCGACGATAGGCATAGAGAAGGCCATAGCCAGAGAAGCTGGAAGCAAGATAAGACCAGTGTCGAGCGGGGTGACATGTTGAATATTTTGCAAGAACAACGGTGTTAAGTAAGTACCCGAATATAGGCTGATCGTAATAATACAACTGATGATCAAAGTCAGAGAGTACCTCAAATTGGTAAATACACGTAAATTCAGTAATGGAACACTCGTATTCAACTCGCGGATAACAAACAGGATTAAGAGTATAACTCCAGCCCCTAGCATCGATAAGGTTTCCCAGCTGGACCAGCCCCAGCTGTTCCCTTTACTGAATGCAATGAGGAGTGACAAACTGCCGCCCATAACAGCCAATAGGCCAGGGACATCCAGGGATTTGGGCACATTAAGCCGGTAAAACGGTATTAATTTAATAGTTAGAACAATCGAGATAATTCCAATAGGCACATTCATTAAGAATAGCCAATGCCAACTGAAGCTTTGGATAAGCCAACCGCTCAAGGTAGGTCCGAACGCAGGGCCGAGCATTGCGGATAGCGACCAAAGGCTTATTGCGAAGGCTTGCTTCTCTCGCGGCACCACTTGAAAAATAATCGTCATCGTAGCAGGCATAACCAGTCCGCTGAAAGCGCCTTGCGCAATCCGGAAGGCAATCAAAGAAGTTGTATCCCAAGCAATCGCACACAACAAAGAGGACACTGTGAATCCAATTAGGGACGCCATGTATAACCGCTTGTAGCTGAATCGTTCACCCAAGTAGCCGGTTAAAGGGGCGATCGTACCGGTCGCAAGCATAAATCCGGTAATCGTCCATTGAATCGTACTCAGTTCAGCATTGAAATGCTGCATGAGTATCGGCAGAGCCACATTAATTGTACTCATGCTTAGAATAGTAACAAAAGATCCAAAAAATATCGCAATCATAATCGGCCAAAAGGGCAGATTGTGATTCGGTTGTTGTTCCAAGCCGTCTTTCATTGTTAGTTTTCCTCCGAATCTTAGCATGTTTCACAAGCTATATGTGTATGAATTTACATATAATTAGCATGTGGTCAATCGTACTATGAATAGGACTAATACGTCAATTGTAATGTAAGGTTTGATTCGGTAGCCCCATTCTAGGAAACCTAGTATAATGGAAGTCATGAAAATATAGGGAGAAGGTACTTCATTGTCTAAGGATTCATTAGTGAAAGGGACGATTATTCTTGCACTGGCAGCGCTAATTGCGCGTGTACTCGGTGCGGTGCAGCGTATTCCGCTTGTCCATCTATTGGACGACTCAGGTATGGCTACATATTCTATTGCTTTCAATATATATAGCTTCCTCCTTGTGATCGCAACAGCAGGTATTCCGAGCGCGCTTAGCAAGCTGGTTTCCGAGCAGACTGCACTAGGCCAGCATGCGGAAGCGAACCGTATATATCGTGCAGCGGGCATGTTCGCATTAGGAGCAGGTATTGTAATGACACTGCTGCTCTATATGTTCGCTCCCTATTACGCCAACAAGATTAGCGGAGACGCTGACGCGGTGTTGTCGATTCGAGCACTCGCTCCCGCACTGCTCCTATTCCCGCTTATCGCTATCATGCGCGGGTACTTCCAGGGCAGGCAAAGGATGCTGCCGAATGGGCTGTCACAGATCGTGGAGCAGATTCTGAGGCTTATCACTGCAATTGGACTAACCTATTTCCTGCTGACGTTCGACTATGGTAGTGTCAAAGCAATTGCTGGAGCGTCCTTCGGGGGAGTTATGGGAAGTATCGGGGCAGTAGCCATTATGGCTTATTATGCTCTGAAGCTGAGACGTGAAGATATCCGTACAGGGCAGACAGGAAACGCAAGGCCGGCGCCAGTTACACCTTATTCCGCCATTTATCGCCGGTTGTTCCGGGTTTCGGTTCCCATCGTATTGTTCTCTACGACGGTACCCCTCATTTATTTGATCGATTCTTCGATTACGATTGGCCTGTTGCAGCCGGATCTAAGCTTCGAAGCGGCCAAGGAAGCACTTGGAATTCTGGGCGGACGAGCCCAATCGCTTGCCGGGATTCCGATCATCTTGGCCATCGCTCTGAGTCAATCTGCAGTTCCTGTAGTATCAGCTGCGTTCGCACGCAAAGATATGGAGCTGGTACGACAGCAAGCATCCAAAGCGCTCTACTTATCCGTCTTGACCGGGATACCGATGGTGCTCGCGATCTGTGTAGCAGCGAGGCCATTGAACGGGTTCCTGTTCGGTAACCATGAAGGGACGTCCATTATCATTCTGTTAACGATGAGTGCGATGTTTCAGATCGTCATGCAGACATCCGGCGCTATCCTTATGGGGATGGGGAAGATGAAGGCCCTGATCCTTCATGTGATCGTAGGAATTGTCATTAAGTTGGTGGCCAGTTTTTTGCTGGCACCATGGATAGGGATTTATGGCATCATTGCAGCAACAGCGCTTTGTTTCATTGTTATGACGCAACTGAATTTGTATGTGCTTCGACGCCAGGTGGACTATGTCATTCTAGGCCGCAAATGGGGCGGTGTCTTCGTCGCCGTGCTATTCTCTGCCGCAGCAGGAGTGGGGCTCGAGCTCATTACTATACGCTGGATGCAGCCATTCGCAACCAGGTTGAATGATATGGGCAATGCCATTTTGGTTGGTGGTTTGGCTTGCTTAGTGTATGGGATCTTACTATTCGTGACACGCACCGTTACGGATGCAGAAATGAGCAGTTTCCCGAGACCGCTGCAAAAAATATATCGCCGTTTGCGCAAGCAACCAAGCAGTGAAAGAGACCGGCAAGAAGGCTAATGATCGCAACAAATAAGGACTGTCCGTTGACATGAACGGATGGTCCTTATTCTATTTAAGTTTCCAATAGTTGCTCCGACATAACAGCCGTTTCCAACTTGCCCAGAATAAACCCATACTCATTAGTAATTTCGAATGCCAGCGGTAGAGATGGATCGCTGAAGTACGAGAGCGGCGTTAGATCGGTGAGCCAATCGTAGCGATCAGGCGGCACAACGGGTTGGTTTGGCCAGACATCAATTAAGCTCGGACTATATAATCGGTCGGCATCCTCTAACCGTTTGCTGCCCTCGAGCTTTTCAGTAAATAGGGTAGGTTGGCGGGCGGCAGCATCAGACCTTTCAATATGGAACAAATGAGGCCAATAATCAGCTCTGGAGCCAGTATGAGCAGCCGCCGAGGAAAATGCTAGGGCACCTTCAAATATATCAGGGACGGAGAAAAGGATGCAGTAAAGCTTTTTGCCAATCCCAATCCGCTCGTCAAGATCGGAGAAGGTTTCCATTACTAGGCCGGCCAGACGATTGCCTGATGAAGATGCAGGTGAGGAACGGAAAGGAAACACGATTGCATTCATTTGGAGCGCAGCTTGCACCGGGAACAGAATCGAATCGAGCATGGAGTTATAGGGCTCTCGCTCAATAACCCTTCCTTCAATATAATGCTGTTCGTTGATGATCAGAGCTACTGTCAATAGCTCAGAGCAGCGATCCTTCCAGAAGGAGTCCCACACTGGCTTCATAAAAGCGGAGACATGGAAATGCGGTAACAGGTGGAACAAATTAACGTCCTGCGTAAGGCTCGCTTCATACAGCTTCAATTGGGGGTATGCATCTTGAAAAATAAGGGCATTAGCTCGCTCCAACAGCTGAAATATCTCCTCCCTATGAGTGGCGGATAGAAGCCGGGGGAGAAATTCTCCCTGAAGATCGGTCATGTTCCATCCCCCGTTTCGCGATACCATATGGGCCAAGAGGGCCCAATGAAGTTCAGGATAACTACGGTACATATCGTAGTAAGCCTTCGTTCGAGTGATGTTGTTAAGATTGCAGCGATCCGTGTCGGCTTTTATGCTGCGGATTACAGATTCTTCGAGCGGCGTTAACGGCTCCTTTAGGGGCGTGGTGACATCGGTCTGAAGAATGCTGACCAACGCCTCTCTAATCCGATTAACTTGATGAGTATCCAGGGTAATCGTGGATGCACGCTCTGCCATTTGAGCGGAAAGCAGCAGGTTGGATGATTTTCCTTTCAGATAATCGATAGCATTTGCTGGCATGGCGGACACATGCTTGAGAAAAGCTTTAAGCGGATGCTGCCCAGTCGTTCCATTTGTATTCATATGCATTGAATGTCCTTCTCAGGTTTCTGACTATATGAAGGCTATTATTTGTATAAGCAGAACAAAGTATAAGCGAATAAGCTTAATTGTTATGCATCTTGGAATGTATGATAGACAACGAAGAAACAACCAGGTTAGAGACCTGGTTGTTTCTTCATTATTCAGTATTATCCTTCGTCGAGGAAGGAGCCGGATTCGCCACTCGAGGTCCAGGCAGCCTTCCAGCTCTGGAAGCGGCTTCTCTCAGTATATATTCGATATGTCCGTTCACACTGCGCAGATCGTCGGCGGCCCAGCGCTCGATAATCTCATACAGCTTAGGATCCATCCGCAGTGGAAAGCTCTTCTTGCTATTGCCTGACATATGGACCCGGCCGTTAGTATAAGGTGCCGGTGTTAATAACCGGTTGGGCCGACCGGTCGGACACGATGGCAACCATTAGATTATTGATCATTGATGCTTTTCGTTCTTCATCCAGCTTAAGCCCGCTTTCCCTTTCCAACTTCTCGATAGCCATCTGCACCATACCAACAGCGCCTTCTACGATCTTTTCCCGGGCAGAAATGATGGCGGAAGCTTGCTGGCGCTGCAGCATGGCACTGGCAATTTCTGTAGAATAAGCAAGGTGAGTTAATCTCGCTTCCATAACCTCTACACCTGCCACAGCCAGACGGCTTTGCAGCTCTTGTGCTAACTCGACGGCAACTTCTTCCGCATTGCCGCGAAGGGAGTAGCCTTCTTGCTCAAAATTATCGTAGGGGTATCGGGTTGCGACATGACGCAGCGCTGTTTCGCTCTGAATTTCGACGAATTGCTCATAGTTCTCAACATCATACGAAGCCTTGGCGGTATCCACTACCTTGAATACAACAACAGCCGCAATTTCGATGGGGTTACCCTCAATATCATTCACTTTCAATTTGACGCTGTTGAAATTACGCACTCTTAGGGACATCTTATGTCTTGCGCTGAAAGGAACAGTCATCCATAGCCCGCTTTCACGAATAGTGCCCAGATATTTACCGAAGAATGTAATCACATTAGCCTGGTTGGGCTGAATAACGGTAATCGACGTTAACAGGAGCAAAGCAATAGCTCCCGCTACACCGGCGACAATGAACTGTTCCTTCGACAGCATCAGGGCCGTCAATCCGGCGAGAGCAACAATAATTACAATTCCGAGGTAGCCATTCAGGTAAGTTGCTTTGTGTTCTTTCATAGATAGCATCGCTCCTTTTTGTTTTACATCATTATGATACTTTTATGATATCACTTATTACTAATATTGTAAATTATATTTTGGACAGCAACAACATTTTCTAATAATGAAGCTTAACGGATACCGACATTGACAGCCTAATCCGGGCATGCTATAACATGGAAAAGGTTTCGTATGCTTCGAAGTTTTTACTAATAGATGAAGAAAGAGGTGTATCGCAATGGAAAGGATTACAACCGAGCAAGCGTTTAACGAGAAAATAATCCAAGCTAAGCCAACAGTCGCGGTATTCAAAACGACCTGGTGTAAGGATTGTCATTATATTGATCCCTTCATGCCTGATGTAGAAAGCAAATATGGCGATCAAATCGATTTCGTGCATATTGACCGTGATGAGCTGCCAGATCTGTGCGAGAAGTACAATGTCCTGGGTATCCCGAGCTTTATTGGTTTCGTCCAAGGGGAAGAGACCATTCGGTTCGTCAGCAAGCTGCGTAAGACCAGGGAAGAGATCGAGGAATTCTTCGATAAGGTTCTCGCTGTAAGCGCCGCTGTTGCCAAGAAAGAAGCTTGATTCATTTGACTAAATTTGTTTTAACTTGACCGCCTCTATACTTCCTGCTATTCCATCCGGGAGGGAAGAGGCGGTCTTTGCTGTAATGCTTTAGGCAATGGGGAAGTACAGGTATCCTGAGTAGTTTGTAAAAAGGGCATGGGGATGGAGTGGAGAAACGAAGTGGTTGCCTTTGTACTTTAATTCTCACCATAAAAATATAATCAAAGAATTCAAGTACAACAGCAATCGTAACCCATCACCATGCCTCCAACGCACCAACTGAATGCAACCGACAAAGACCTGATTAGTAAACTGCCAGTCCTATTTGTTATCGTACGGGAACGTTCACATTTCAGAAATGGATTTGCCCTAGCAATCAAGCTATAATGAGGAGTAATGGATTGAGCGAAAAGTGGGTGCCCTTATTTATGCAAAAGCAATATAAATGGCTTTCGCTGGCGACAGCGATTGGAATGGGACTTGTGCTCCTGATGGGAGCGCTTGTAACAAAGACGGAATCGGGAAGAGGCTGCGGGGATGACTGGCCGTTATGCAACGGTAAATTTATACCGGCCTACACCATAGAATCGATGATCGAATATAGTCACCGATTGGTCAGCGGATTAGTCGGCCTGATCGTGTTAGCGACAGCAATTTACACGATTATGCTGCTTCGGCGTAATCGGGAAGCGATGTTGTTTGCACAGGGGGCGTTATTCTTCACAGTACTTCAGGCGATACTCGGAGCACTGACGGTGGTGAACCCGCAATCGGATGCTGTGCTTGCGCTGCATTTCGGAATCTCGCTGTTGGCTTTCTCCGCAACCCTGTTGCTCGTAATTGGGGTATGGCGTCAAGATTATTGGGATGCGAACGGACAAGCCATCATTAGCAACAGCAAGAGACAATTGGGCGGTCCAGCTAGTAAAGTAAGCGTCAAATTTCGCAATACGATATGGATGGTTGCAGTTTATAGCTATATGGTTGTTTACGTAGGTGCCTTTGTGCGGCACACGGAATCCTCTGGCGGATGTCTTGGGTGGCCTCTTTGTAACGGACAAGTTATTCCGGAATTGGAAGGTGCTCAAGGAATAGCTTTCCTTCATCGAGTGGCAGCTGCATTATTGTTCGCAGCTATTGCTTATGTAGCTTATCGGGCAAGCCGTACTTACTCCCATATTCCGGTTATTCGACGGAGTACTCGTTGGGCTCTTTTGCTAGTGAGTCTGCAGGTTGTAAGCGGGGCTTTGATTGTTTACTCTTTGGGCACGGAATGGTATTTATTTGCAGCACTTCTGCATGTTATTCTCATTGCTTGCTTGTTCGGGATTTTATGCGATCTGAGTGTGCGAGTACGAAAATTGGCAGCACCAGTACATGTGGAAAGGAAGTAGACTATGAATTTAACGAATCTGCGCGCTCATCTTGATATGCTGCGCGCTGAGAAACAATTAATTGAAATTTCGGCTCCTGTAGATCCTTATCTGGAGCTGGCGGAAATTCATAGACGCGTGATCGAGGAGCAGGGACCTGCTCTTTTATTCACGAATGTGAAGGGCAGCTCGTTCCCGGTGGCTACGAATTTATTCGGCACACCTCGGAGGATTGATCTTGCATTCGGGCCGCGTCCCGAACAATTTATGAAACAAGCAGTAGGCGCAATGGAGAAGCTGATGCCGCCGACGCTAAAGGGACTATGGGGGGAGCGGAACCTGCTGCTTGATGCGATCAAGGTCGGAACGAAAACGGTTCCAAGAGCGCAAGCCCCGATCATGGAAGTGTGCGATACAGACAACCCTATGACCAAGCTGCCTGTGCTAACTTGCTGGCAAGAAGACGGCGGCCCCTTCGTTACACTGCCGCTTGTCTACACGGAGCATCCTGATGGAGGCCAACATAACCTTGGCATGTACCGCATGCAGGTTTATGATGGCCAGACTACAGGGATGCACTGGCAAATCCATAAGGGCGGCGGCTTCCATTACCACGAAGCCGAGAAGCGCGGGGCCGCGCTGCCCGTCACGGTGTTCCTGGGCGGCCCGCCCGCACTGATCGCCTCGGCGATTGCGCCGGTGCCCGAACACCTGCCCGAGCTGCTGCTCGCTTCGCTCATCGTCGGGCAGAAGCTTCCCATGGCGGATGATCCGCATGGGGGGCACCGCCTCGTCGCCGAGGCGGAATTCGCCGTCAGCGGCTACGTGCCGCCTCATGAACGCCGACCGGAAGGTCCGTTCGGCGATCACTTCGGCTACTACTCGCTGACGCATGACTTCCCGGTGCTGCACGTGAACCGTGTATGGCACCGCAAGGACGCGATCTACCCTGCCACCATTGTCGGGAAGCCGCGGCAGGAAGACTACTTCTTCGGTGATTTCTTACAGCGCCTCTTGTCGCCGGCATTCCCGATGGCCATGCCTGGAGTTCGTTCGCTGTGGACCTACGCCGAAACCGGCTTCCATGCATTAGCTGCCGCTGTGGTCAGGGAAAGCTACTCGCGTGAAGCATTAACAAGTGCGTTCCGGATCCTCGGAGAAGGCCAACTGACCCTCACCAAAGTGCTGATGCTTACTGACAAACCAGTAGATCTAGCTAACTTCACGGAGCTGTTCGAAACGGTACTGGAGCGGTTCGACCCTCGCAGAGATTTATATATATTTAATAAAACATCCAACGATACTTTAGACTATACAGGGTTACACTTGAATCACGGCAGTAAAGCCGTGCTCGCGGGTGTGGGTGATCCGATCCGTGTTCTCCCCCGATCGTATACAGGGGGGCAGATCAATGGGATTCAGGCTGCCAAGCCGTATTGCGGCGGTTGCTTGGTTGTTTCGGGTGCTTCGTATACGGAGGATCCTGAACTGCCGGCAAGAATATTGAAGCAGTCGAAGGAACAGCTAAAGGAGTGGCCTGTCGTCATTGTTGCAGACGATGCAGGGATAGCGGCCCATCAGAGCAGCTTCCTGTGGACGGTGTTCACTCGCTTCAACCCGGCAACCGATATTTACGCAGATGCGGAAGTGCGTCATCACCATCTCAGCTATGAATTGCCGCTTGTAATCGATGCACGGATGAAGCCGGGTTACCCGGATGAGCTAGTGCCGCGAGAAGATATTGTCAAGCTAGTCGATTCCCGATGGAGAGAATATTTTGCCTAGGAGGTTGTTGGAGTGTTAAGTCCGATATTAGGAAAGCCGAACGAGCATGAGACGGCTTTGCTGCAAGCCGCTTCCCAAGCGATTGATACTTACCGCTCCGACCTCAAGAAGATCATAGACCAGAATACACCGGAATGCGGACGATATACTCGAGTTGACCTGTCCTGCCGAGGCTTCCTGTCTGCGCTTGTTGAGTTGGAGTGGAGTGTAAGGGGGGCAGCTCGTTTCAAGGAGCATGTCAACCATACATACGAGGAAGCGATGGACGAGCAGGAACTCAGCAGCTACCATACCCAAGTTTATTTTCACAAAAATGCGTTCATCCGCCTATTCTCCATCCTCGACAAGTTAGGCTATCTCTTGAATGATCTGTACAAGCTGGAAACCGAGCGAGTCAAAGCTAAGTTTTCCTATTACACGGTACTCCGACAGATGCATCATCGCAAAATCCAGAGCGAGCTCGAACAACAGCTCTTTGCTCTAAAATTAAAATACAAAGAACCTATGGCGAACCTTCGTAACAAACGCAATATGGAAATTCATCATATAAATGCCGAGATGCTGGACGACCTTAGCAAGTCCGATATGTGTAAAATTGATCGGACCTACATCGAAGATTTGACCTTAAGCTTGGCTGACCTGCGTGCTGGATATGAAATGGTTTGTCTTACACTCAAGACCGCTTTTGACTATTTCCATGCCCCTAAAAAGGGAGTAAATGTCTAGGAGGCTGCCATGCTGCTCAAAGGCAAGATTGCGTGTATAACCGGGAGCGCCAAAGGCTTGGGTAAAATGACCGCGCTAGCACTCGCTGACCTCGGCTGTGATGTAGCTATTAACTATGTGCGAAGTGAGCAGGAAGCGCAAGCGTTGGCTGAACATATTACCGCCAAAGGAGTTCGTTCCATCGCTGTACAAGCAGATATCGCAGATCGAGTACAAGCGGACAGACTCATTGATGCGATTGAGAACAAGTGGGGATCAACGGTAGATATCCTCGTCAACAATGCGGGCCCTTTCGTTAGGGAACGGCGGTACTTCGATGAGTATAGCCGTGATGAGATCGACTACCTGATGCGCGGCAACTTGATAGGTGTGATGGAGCTGGATCATCGCGTGCTTAAGGGAATGCAGAGCAAGCGATGGGGACGAATAATCCACTTCGGCTTCGGTCATGCAGCTGAGGCAAGAGGTTGGCCGCATAGGGCCGTGTATGCTGCTGCAAAGGTTGGTCTTGTATCGTTTACGAAGACATTAGCAGTCGAACAGGCTGCTCACGGCATAACAGTGAACATGATATGTCCTGGAGATATACGCGGCGAGAACAAGGAGAAGACCATTGAACAGGTGCAAGGTATGATCAATGAAGAACAACCTTGTGTAAGACAGGGGAGCGGTGAAGATGTTGCAAGGGTCATCACTTATTTATGTTTGCCTAACAGCGATTTCCTAACAGGCAACATTATGGATATATCGGGTGGCTTCGATCCTATCCGCACTCTAACAGAAGTATCCAAGAAGAGCCCATCCTTATAAATACAACAAAACGCCCTTGCCGCGGTAACCCGGGCAAGGGCGTTGACATAGATCGTCCAATTAGAATACTTGGACAACCTCATGGATTCCTTCTACTTCTTCAACAAGAGCGCGTTCGATTCCGGCCTTCAATGTGATCGTTGAGCTCGGGCAGCTTCCGCATGCACCCATAAGCTTCAATTTCACAATACCGTCCTCCACTTCAACCAACTCAACATCCCCGCCGTCACGTTGCAAGAACGGGCGGAGCTTATCCAACACGTCAAGAACTTCATCATAAATGCCGTCCCGTGTTTGTTCAGTCATATTGATTCATCTCCTTTCTAAGGTATATTATATAACAAACAACTGAAAAATTAAATGGCCTGCATGAGGAGAGCTGTAAAGATGAGAGCAATTGTAGAATTTTGTGCAAGTAATATGCATAATGGCAGTGATGTGACGATGAAGCGACTGGAGGAAGATCCAACGCTTGATGTTATAGAGTACGGATGTTTAGGCAATTGCGGCCAGTGTTACATGGAGCCCTACGCGTTAGTGAACGGCGAGATCGTGGCGGCTTCGGATAGCGATGAGCTCTATGAGCTTATTATGGCCAAGATCGAGCAGCAGCAATCGGCCTTCGACTTTTTGGACACCATAGAAGACGATAAGCAGTAACCCATCAGGCTGCTTATCGAGCTTCACCAGTCATCTGATCCTTATCCGAAGTGATGCTTGGACATCCATAAAACTCCGCTTTTCAGTACCCGAGGCACCTTGCCCATAATGGTACGGCTTCCCATCATGCCGAATCCGGCTTTTTTGCCAAGCGACCCCAGCACGCCTTTCAATTTAATAGGCTTGAGATGAGGCTTTTCACCTTTCCACAAGGCGAGCATAATTTCTGCAACCTGTTTGCCCTGACCTTCAGCTGCTTGAGCACTAGGTGAGAAAGGCAAGCTCGCGCAATCTCCTACAACAAACACTTCGTTATATTCCGGAATCTGGTAGTACTCATTCAGCAGTACCCGACCTTGGTTATCCTTGGGAACATTCAATTTCTCTACTACTGGGCTAGGCTGAATGCCCGCTGTCCATACCGTTAGATCGGTTAAGATTTGTTCCTCTTTGTTATAGAGGACATTGGGCTCTACCCGGTGAAGGGATACGTGCGGGCGAAGTTCCACACCATGTTCGATAAACCATTCGCGCACGTAAGCTTGAAGCTTTTCAGGATAAGAAGACAGTATACTGGCCCCGCGATCGATCACACGCACGTTCAGATCGGGACGGCTCTCACGCAATTCTGAAGCAATCTCAACACCGCTTAATCCCCCGCCCACAACAGATACCTGAGCATAAGGTTTGAGGTCATTCAGAGCTTGATACGTTCTTCTGGAAGCAGACAAGGTCTGGATGCTATGCGCATATTGCCCGGCACCCTCGATACAGTGGAATTTATCCACACAGCCAAGTGCAATTACGAGCCAATCATAAGACTGAGCGTCTTGTCCTTCTAAATGGATCAGCTTGTTGTCCAGGTCTACATGCGACACTTCTCCATATTTGAGAATAATCCGAGGATCGGCTGGAAAAGCGACACGTATCTCAGCTTCGCTAACCGTTCCTGCAGCCAGTGCATAATACTCCGTCTTCAGCCCTTGATAAGGCATACGATCCATAAGCACGATCTCTGTATCTTTTGGAATATCATGCTCTAATAAGTGTAAGGCTACGGTGAGACCGCCATATCCTCCGCCTAAAATAACAAATTTCTTCATTGCCGGTCGTGTTCCTTTCGTGACATAAGTTCCTGATTCAAGGAAGTAGGAATGTTTGTGTGTATTATCATACCCATCCATTGAACATAGTATAGGTTATGGCGATGTTCGCCTAATGTTATTATTCGTGTACCTTAAGTTCGTTATAGAATGTATCGCGCTCTACAGGAATGCGGTTAGCCCCTTTAATGAGATGAATCAATTCATCTTTGGTTAATCCTTCTGGAGAAAGAGCACCGGCAGCATGACTAATCCGTTCTTGTACTATAGTACCATGTGCATCGGATGCACCGAATGTCAGAGCGAGCTGGGCTACTTGCGTACCCAAATTAATGAAATAGGCTTTGATGTGTGGGAAATTATCAAGCATGAGACGGCTGATCGCTATCGTCTTCAAATCATCAAAAGCCGAGGTGCGACGCTTAATACCCATTCCAGTATTGGCTGGCTGCATGGCATTAGGGATAAAAACCATGAAACCGTTCGTCTCGTCTTGAAGCTCGCGCAGCTGTACCATATGCTGAATGCGCTCCTCTTTGGTTTCGACCGCTCCATACAACATCGTGGCATGCGTCTTCATCCCTAATTGGTGAGCTGTACGATGAACATCGAGCCATTGCGTTGTAGTAGCTTTATCCACGTTCATTTTTTTACGGTAATGGTCGGTTAATATTTCGGCTCCGCCTCCAGGCATCGTATCCAGCCCAGCTTCTTGTAAGCGAGAAAGCACTTCCCTGTAAGACAATCCACTGATGCGGGAGAAAAAGTCGATTTCAGCCGCTGTATAAGCTTTAATAACGACATTAGGGTAATGCTCCTTAAGCACACGAACGGAATTCACGTAATAATCGAACGTCACATGATCGTTATGTCCACCGGTAATATGGAATTCCTTCATATCCGGATGGAAATGTTCGCCGACATAGGCAATGATCTCTTCCGGCGTAAGTGTGTAAGCTCCGGCTTGTCCCTCATCCCTGCGGAAATGACAAAAAGCACAATGCGCTTCACACACATTGGTGAAATATAAACTCATATTCTCAATAAAATAAACTTTACGCCCGTTTTTGCGCAAATTCACTTTGTTAGCCAGCTGACCTATAGTTAACAAATCTTCAGACGCATATAGATAGAGGCCATCCTCCGGCGTTAGCCGCTCGCCTCTCTCTACCTTATCGGCGATCTCATCCAAGCGCGGATCTGAACTAGTCGTTAATGTATTCATTATCCCGTACCCCTTCCTAAACAGTCTTTTTTTGTTGAGCAGCTTTCATAGTTTGTGAAAGCTTGCACTTACTCACCCGAACTCCAGACTTATATATTATAAACCTGTTACCTGGTTGGGGCAATATGCAGAACCCCTTGAGGAGGTCGGAGAATAGGAGTATACTTACATTATATAAGTCGAAGGAGGTTAACCTTTATGATCACCATTACGGAACAAGCGAGTGACAAGATCAAGGAACTGCTTGAAGCTGAGGAAACACCGGATATATTTTTACGTCTTGGCGTTAAGTCGGGTGGCTGCAGCGGATTTACTTATGGGATGGGTTTTGACCAAGATCAGAGTAGTGAAGATCACGTTTTTGATATCCAAGGACTGAAAGTAGTCGTTGATGCAGATAGCAGCAAATATTTGAACGGTTTAGAGATTGATTACAAGGAAGCGGCAATGGGCGGCGGGTTCACCATGCATAATCCGAATGCTACTGCTACATGTGGATGTGGAACTTCTTTCCGAACTGCGGATGATGCAGGCAAGCCCGCTCCGGAGCAGTGCTGAGTTGAAGATTTGGCGGTAGAAACGTGTATGGTTTGTTTTGGATTGTTAATTGCGACTTCCTGAGTTTGTGTATGATGTAAATACACAATTCAGGAGGTTTTTATTTTGTTGAAGAAAAACATTGGACCGAAAAGAACGCTCTCGGTAAGCAGTCATCGAGAACGTTCATAATCCAAACTCAATCATTTTAATAATTTAGTGTACATAAGTTATGCAAATGACAGTAAAGCGGTAATTGGAAGATGATCCGATGCATGGGAATGAATAACTTCTGTTTGAAGGACAGTAAAATGTGATGAACAGAATATATAATCAATACAAACAGAAGGCCGTATTTCCGGATTAGAGCCAAACCCGTCAACGGTAACCGGGTACGGCATCAAAAATGTGTTGGGATTCGGCAAAGGCGGCCGATAGAAAACATCCTGGTACGAGTTGCTTACCTGAATCATTTCTTCGCTATCTGGTGTTGCATTAAAATCGCCAGTAATGATACATGGACTATTTTGATTATCGCTCAGGCTTAAGAGATATTCGATTTGTTCAAACCGTTCTTTCTGTGAAAGCCCAAGATGGGTATTTAGAACTCGGATGTGCTGTCCGTCTACCTCAATATCAACCTCTAACACCCCGCGCGTCTCGTTCCATACCGTTGGATCCATGACTTGCGGAAGGTGATGATTGATTGATTTTTGAATAGGGAACCGGCTTAATATCAGCGTACCGTATTGTTTTCTTTTTCCTGAAGGTTCGTCAGGATCGAATTCTTTATTTAAACCAAACGCATAATACATATTCAATCTTTTAGACAGCCACTCCGCCTGATCTACCCATTTACTGCGTTCCGAATAATGGACATCCACCTCTTGAATTCCAGCAAGATCTGTATTGGAATTTTCGATCACAAGGGCTATCCGTTCCAAATCTTGTTGACCGTCTATTCCTTTACCGTGATGAATATTGTAAGACATAACTTTAAGATGTTTCATGATTCATCCCCTGATCTATATCGATTCTTCCTGACCATACAGGAAATAACTCTGCCTCTGCTCATTCCATTTTTCAGCCTGTCCGTTCCATAGTTCGATGATGCGTTCCAAACCGGATTTTTCATGAACGGAAGTTCGCACCAAATCGCTGCCGGTTACATAATCAATGAAATTCTTACGTCCTTCATTAAATGGCGCAATCCATTCAAAATGTTCTGGATACATATTTTGGATATGGTGAAGCATATGCAGCGCCGTTTCTACAGCTCGGTAAGATGAACGATCTGTCACAAATAGCTGTATGCCGCCGCACTTTAAACCCTGTTGTTTAGAAAACGTCGGACTAAAGTATATCGGATTAAAATAGACGCCGGGCAAATTCAACGCATTGAGTTCACGACATACGCGGACACCGTCCAGCCACGGAGCGCCGATTATTTCGAACGGCTTAGTAGTTCCTCGGCCTTCAGATAAATTCGTACCTTCAAAAAAACAATTTCCCGCATATACTCGAACGGTATCCAATGTAGGGATATTAGGAGATGGGATGACCCACGGCAACCCTGTCTCGGTAAATTCCATTGACCTCTGCCAACCGGTCATTGGAACCACTCTCAAATCGCATCGGATTTCCGCTTGATCATTTGCATATTTCGCAAACTCTCCCATGGTAAGTCCGGTTCGAATAGGGATCTGCCTTGCCCCGACGGAAGACTGGAATCCATCCTGAAGCACGCCCCCTTCACATATAAGTCCTCCAAGAGGGTTAGGTCTGTCCAATACAACGAATGTCTTACCATGCTCGGCACACGCTTCCATCATATTTAGCATGACCGTCATATAGGTATAGAAGCGCATTCCCAAGTCTTGCATGTCAAATAGGACAATATCGACGTTGTCCAAAATCTCTTTGTTCGGTTTTTTTCTTGGCCCGCACAGACTGTAGACAGGGATATTTAAAATCGGATCCGTTTCGTCTTCAACGCGGATTCCCGCCTGCTTATCCCCCCGAATTCCATGTTCAGGGGCAAATAATACAGATAGTTTTGAACCTTTCAATCCGGCACATATATCCAAGGTGCTCACAAACTTTGAAGTAATGCCGGTAGGATTTGTAAATAAACCTAATCTAGCCCCATTTAACAATTGCATTTCCATGGAATTAATACGATCCACTCCACTTAGAACTTTGATGGTCATAATCGAACACTCCTTAATAAGCGTTATTGTGATATATATAAGCGCTATTACTAATATATTGTAAGAAGGTACAGAATAAAGACTGTCGATTAATGTGGATTCACATTGAATCGACAGCTACGCCGATCATTTGCCGTAAGTGCGTTTGTAGGCCGTATTGTACATGTTCAGCAACTCGTCAGAGCCGAGCTTCTTCGCTTGTTCGATGAATTGGGCATACGTTGTATCGTTAATCGGTGTTTTGCCGGTAACGAACTCCGTAATTTTTTGCTCCAAAAATTTGCTCAGGTTGCTCATTTTCGACTTTTCAAGATCTTGTTCTTCCTTCGTCATGATGCTCGCTTTCGGTGTGGGTACAATGTAAGGAGCATATTTCGCGTCGATCGCTTTTATTTTCTCGCTCGAGCTTCTTTCCCAAGTTTCGCGCGAAAGAGCGTTGTTCATATTGATCATGTCGTACCATACGCCGAAGTCGCGGCGCAGCGGAACGTAAGGGGTATCACCGAACTCCTTCATGAATACCGGTTTGCCGTTCTCCAAAGTATACGTCTTGCCTTGAATGCCGAGAGCCAAATAGTTGGTTCCTTCTTCGCTAAGGAGGTAATCCAGGAATTGCACGGCCCGGTCCTTGTCTTTCACTTTCGCCGAAATGGCGATGCCGGCACCACCGACAGTCTTGCGAGAGAACTGATAGTTTTTGACGCCCGGCGCGGCAATCGGCGCAAATGCTTCCAACTCATAGTCCGCTGGTGCTCCCGCTTTTTTGGCGCTGTCAGTCATCGTAGGCAAATCCGCTTTCCAATAGTACGATACGAGAGCTTTGCCATTCATGATTCGCTCTTGCCATTGCGGGGTGGTGAGGAACGGGTATTCCGGATCGAGCAGCTTCTCACTGTACAGCTTGTTCATGAAGACGATGGCATCCTTATATCCTTTTTCGTAAGGAGCGAACGCATACTTGTCGGTTTGCGGGTTCAAGTTGAAGAAGCCGTTAATGCCCGTAAACATGTGGCCCATTACTGTATAAAGCCCTACGCCGGACGATAACCCTACCGACGTGTACGGATACGCGTCTGGATATTTCTCTTTTAGTGCCTTCAAATATTGGTACAACTCGTCCGGGTTCTTCGGATCTTTCAGCCCGAGCTTGTCAGTCAAATCTTTGCGCATCATCCATACGTAGGGGAACATTTTCTCATCGCCATCCAGCACTGGCACGGTGTATAAGCCGCCATCCGCGCCGGTCGCCTGCGCCTTCGCTTCTGGGTATTTGTCGTAAAACGCTTTAAGATTGGGCGCTTTGTCCAAATAATCTTTCAAATTCAGGAACAGTTTATCCGGTCCGTTTTCCCGAGCTTCCGAGTTCGGTACTTGAATGAAGTCGGTTAAGGAATTCGTCGCGATCATAATTTGCCGTTTTTCCGTGAGAGCTTGCTGGCTGACCACCTCGAAGTTGACCTTCACGCCGGTTTTCGTTTCGATTTCTTTGAAAATTTCCCAGTCGCTGCGAACTTTACCCTCCGTCCGGTCGTAAGCGAGCCAGGAGAACGTAATGGGCGTTTTGTCCGTTGCCGGTGTTGCATTCGCGTTGCCCGCAGTCTTATCCTTCGTGCTGGAACAGCCGGCGAGGAGTCCACCGAGCATGGCTGTGGTGACAATGATGGCGATACGTTTCTTCATTATAGTTTGCCTCCCTTGATTATTGAAGTTTGTTTATGTTGCAGCAGACTCCCGGATTACCCGAAGAACCGCGACTAACCTTTAATACCACCGATCATGGAGCCCTGCACGAAATATTTTTGTATGAAGGGATAGACGCACAAGATGGGCAAAGTTGCGACCATGATCAACGCGAATTTCATCGTCTGCAGCTGGCCCGAATTGTTTTCAGACGAAAGCTCCGCGCCTGCCACCAAAATATCGCGAAGCATAATTTGCAGCGGATACATATTGCGGTCGTTCAAGTAAATCAAGGCGTCGAAAAAAGAGTTCCATTGGCCGACAGCCGTAAAAAGTCCGATTGTCGTCATAACCGGCAGCGATAAAGGCAGGACAATCCGGACGAGCACTTGCAGCCGTCCACAGCCGTCGATCGTGGCCGCATCTTCCAGTTCTTCCGGCAGTCCTTGGAAAAAGGTCCGCATAACGAACAAGTGCCACGTGCTAATCAAAGTGGGCAGCACGAGCGCCCATATCGAATTCAGCAGTCCAAGCTTCTGCACGACGAGGAAAGTCGGAATCATCCCGCCGCTGAACAGCATCGTGAAAGCGGCCATCAGCAATATCGCCCTTCGGCCGGGCAGCCATTTTTTCGCCAGCGGGTACGCCATCGCGGACGTCGCGATCAGCGTAAGCACTGTTTGAACGACCGTGTAACGGATCGTATTCCAATAGCTGATCCAAACGTCGGGGTTGGCCACAATCGCTTTGTAAGCGTGCAGCGTCACGTCTTTCGGCAGTAGCAGCACCTGGCCGCTCGCCACCATCGCATCGGAGCTGATGGAAGCGGAGAACACGTACACCATCGGATACACCATGACGACGATCAGAAGAAGCATCAACAGCACGTTGAACATATCGAATATCCTCGAACCAATACTTGCCTGAATTTTCATGCGGGTCACCTCACCATAAACTCGAATCAGAGTATTTGCGGACGATCCGGTTCGCCGTGACGACGAGGATGAAGCCGATCACCGATTGGAACAATCCGACCGCGGAAGCAAAGCTGAAGTCGGCGCCTAGCAGACCTCTCCTATAGACGAAGGTGTTGATGACGTCCGATGTTTCGTAGTTACTCGGATTGTACAGCAGCAATATTTTCTGAAATCCGACTTCCATAAAATGACCGAGATTGAGCACGAACAGGACGATCATGACCGGCACCATGCCGATGAACGTAATGTGGCGAACTTGCTGAAACCGGTTCGCTCCGTCTATTTTCGCCGCCTCATACAACGTCGGGTCGACTCCGGCTATCGCGGCCAAGTACAATATCGTCCCCCAACCGATGCCTTGCCATATTTCGGATCCGACATAGATGGTACGGAACCATTCGGGTAGCCCGAGAAACAAGATCGGCTCGATGCCAAGCCATTTGACGAGAAGAAAATTGATAATACCGGTCGACGGGGACAAGAATGTAATCAAGATGCCGCCTATGACGACCGTCGAGAGAAAATGCGGCATGTAGCTGATCGACTGCACAATGTGTCTGAACCTTTTGAATTTCAACTCGTGTAACAGCAGCGCCAGTATGATGGGCGCGGGAAATTGAAACAGAAGTCCATATACGTTAAGCATGATTGTATTTCGGATCAGTTTCCAGGCGTCGGGCGTATTGACAAAAAACTCGTGAAAATGTTTTAACCCGACAAATTTGCTGTCCAAAATGCCTCGACCAATTGAAAAGTCCTGAAACGCGACAATGATTCCGTACATCGGCACGTACTTGAATATCAAGTAGTATAAAATGCCGGGCAGCATGAGTAAGTAGAGCGTTTTGTGCTTTTTCAGTAAATGCAAGGAACGGGCTATAAGATTCACAACCTTTCTCTAAACGACAGTCTTTACATCATTCCGAAACCAACTATTTATCATATCGCAACAACTTAAAGCTTCGTCGAATAAAACACTAACTCGACCGGTTTCAGTGGCTTCGCTTGCTGTGACGGCATCTGTCCCGCTTGATCGGCAGGTTAACGGTCAGAGCATGCAGTTGAGAGACTAATCATGACTAGGCAGTACTGTCTTTGATGTTTACATGACCGTTTACCTCCAAATTTTGTTCGTTAAACGTTCGTTCGACGTCTCCATGTTTTCCAGATCGGATGCTCTTCTTGCCTCATTTTCGCTCAGAAAACAAAAAGAGAGAAAGCTCAAACACAATTACAGGATTGCCTGTATATTGTCTTTGAGCTTTCTCTCGGATACATCACTCAAAAAAATAAATGATATGAATTTGTCGGAAACGAACGTTGTTGGTTTTAACTATACTGTCGGAGCTTAGGAGCTGTCAATTAGATAAGCTCACATAGCATGTTAAGAATTTGTAAAATGTATCGATACATTTGACCATACATAATGCGAGCCAATAGAACATTGTCGCGGTAAAGGAAATCGTGTACAATTAGCTTGCTGCGGAGATAGCGAGGCAATACGTAGCCGCTTATCGCGAGGCGAAAGGAATATAACGTCGTATTGTGCCTGGAGGATCATTCATGTCTTTACTGTACAAAATCGGACAAAGGCCGATTATCGCGGCCGTGCGCAGCCGCCGTGAGACGGCGACAGCACTCGCAAGCGGCGTCGACAATTTGTTTTTCATGGGCGGCAGCGTCTCTGAGGCGATCGAGTCGGTGCGGGAGTGTGCTGATGCGGGCAAAGGAGCGTTTCTCCATCTCGGTCTGATCCGCGGTTTGTCCAGCTCGGACAAAGAAGCGCTCCAGTTCGTGCGTGAATATATCGGGGCGGACGGCATTATTACGCCGAAAAGTCACCTGATTAAAGAAGCGGCTAAAACCGGTTTGTACGCCATCCTGCACTTGTTCGTCCTCGATTCGCTGGCACTGGAAAACGGCTTGAAGCTGGCTAAGGCGACATCGCCCGACGGGATAGAGCTGATGCCGGGATTAATAAGCAAAGTGATTTCCCGCATCGCCGACGAGCTACCCGACATTCCCGTCATTGCTAGCGGGCTCATTCAGACTGTGGAAGAGGCTGAGGCAAGTATTCATGCCGGGGCCACGGCGTTGTCGGTCAGCGAGAAATCGTTATGGCCGTTAACTTTTCGCGACCTTAATGAGACGATTGAGCCCTAAAACGGACAATATGGAAATGCAACCATAAAACGTTAACGACTGTGTCATCTTAATTTATCGACGAGCAGCGGACATGAAGAGAAAGCTCCAATCGTGTAAGAGGTGCGCCTAGGCGCACTTGCTTGTACGCGGGGTTTCTCTTTTTTTAACGACAAGAAAGTATAAGTTTCCGGGGTCAACAGGTATCAGCCAGCCGTAAATCGAACAATTTAAGAGAGGGAAGTCACTACGGAAAATTGGACAATACGCAGGAGAGGCCGTGATGCAATGAAGATCAAAGTCAGCTTATCTGTAGGTGAAGATTTGGTTAAAGAAGCATGGTTTGAAATACCGGATGTGAAGTTGGAAGAATATAGTGAGGAAGAGACAGAAGCCATTATTGAGGTACACGTAAAAAAGTGGGCAGACCGACAACTGACTCTATCATGGGAAGTGGATGAAAATTAAATAGTACTATATTCATAGATTATGATAAAAGTTTTTTATGGGTTTTTTCCATATTTTTCTGTGCATAACTTTATACACAAAATTCGACCTTTTCCACATACAGATTTTGACACTTGTCAACAAAGTATTCACAGGATATCCACATCATACTGTGGATATGGGTAAGCTTGTCCCCAATTAAGCTACATGATACTATAAAGAAAATTTGGAAGTGAAGTTGGGTGATTTGGGATGAAATTATTAAGTAACGAAGCGCTCATCGAATCATACTTGAAAGCCATTGACTTGAAGTTGGACAGAGATTTCATTAATTTGCTATTAGCAGAAATTAAGAGACGCAAGCTAAACGTATATTACGGACAAGAAGCTCAGGCTAACTGAGCTTTTCTTTTTTTTATGAGATATGTCGAATGCTGTTGTTTCGTGCGGTTAATATATATGGGCAGGTAATAATAATACAAAAAGGGAACCTTTCCCAATCTATTACGTCTATACTCTTAGACTGACTTATCGATCTAAGAGGAGATGAAACCAAGTTGATTAAAAAGATGAATAAGAAGCGAGCTTTTCTTGCTTCGGGAGCTGCCCTTGTGCTGCTCATGCAAACCGCTGGACCCGTATTCGCCGATTCAATGGAAACGATGGATCATACTGCTGCTACTCCAGCCATTCAACTTCCCCAGCCTTTGCCGAGTGATGCGCCAATCCGGGTAATGGAAGGTTTTGAAGGAGAAATTCCTTTTACACAATCCCCATTGCTCGAGCAGAGTACATTGTTAGTACCCGCAAGAGCTCTACTTGAACGACTAGGGTTCCGAGTCGATTGGGATGCGCAAGAGCAAACCGTAATAGCGGAGAAGCAGAACACAATATGGCGGTTCCCCATTAATCAAGCACAGGCAACATTCAATACCATTGCACATCGTATGCCGACTTCTACTAAGCTAATAGGTGATATGGCGTTCATCCCGCTAAGGTTTGCGGTGGAAGCAGACCATCGAGAGGTGAAGTGGAATCCGAACTCCAAGATGGCCATCATTCAGAAAGTAGATTCCCTTAAGGATATTCGCGTTATCGCACAAGTCGATAGCCCTTTATCCAAGAACGAATATCAGAAGCTAGGACTACTCGCTGCCAATGACCTTAACATTAATTTGAATATGATGACATACCCCTCGCAAAATTATCAGGAGAGAGTGAATGTTATCGTTGCTGCCGGCGATACGCCCGATCTGCTGCTAGTTCCAGATCCTTTTGGCTGGAATAATGACATATTCGATGGCATGTTTTGGGACCTTAATCCTTACATACATGATTATCCGCATTTACAAGCTGTTGTTAATTCTTTCGAGGGTCGGCTTACTCGCGACAATGGCGGTCTTTATGGCATTCCTAGATTGAGCAATCCGGATATAGGCGTCTTCCCGGCTCTACGGAAAGATTGGTTGGAGAAGGTCGGTCTGACGATCCCGCGCACAATGGAACAATTATATGAAGTCTTACAAGCTTTTGAGGCAAGAGATCCCGACGGCAACGGCAAAAAGGATACGGTAGCATTAGCCGGAAGCGTCAATGCTTTAAGCCTGGGTGACTTGTCTTGGGTAGAAAATGTTTTTAATGAGAGCGGAGGACGCTTCAAGCTGCAAGATGGAGTAATCATTGACACCACAGTGGAACCGGGAACGAAACAAGCCTTGAAATGGTTAAGAGATGCATTTGCTGCGGGTATACTGGCGAAGGATTTTGCTATAGCCTCATCTGATCAAGCTATGAACCTTGTAACGAGCAACCATGGGGGAACGATTGCTTTGTCCCAGCAGCTGGTTTGGAAAGCCAATCAGGAGCTGCGCGACAGTATCTCAAATCCTGCTGTAGACTTCTCACAGCTAGCTTATCTGCAAGCTAGAGAGGGCGGAACTAAAGTAGTTCCTTCTTCAATCGGTCACACCGGTATATTCACTATTCCGAAGAATGTAACTGAAGCGAAACTGAAGCGAATCCTTGCTTTTCTTGAAAACTGGTTGTCTGGTGACATTCGTGAAGATGAATACAACTCTCTACTTCCTCTCGAACCATTCTTTGGTCAGCGCTCAGCTTCGACCGTTACCAATGTTGAATTGTCAGCTTCTGATCAAGAATCAGTTCTGAAAATACTGGAGGAAAGAGCAGCCATCCAATTCACTCACGGAAATGATCCTACTCTCGGACTATTCTCTAATGAGATGAGAGCTGCCATGCATACTATCGATCAAATGCTGACTCAAACGAAGATCAAAATCATTGTTGGGCAGTTGCCATTAAATGAATGGGATTTAATCGTGGCTCAGCTTAAGAGTAACAGTCAGTATTTGAGTGTGATGAAGGAATTAAATGAAAAGTCGAATAAGAAGATGGCCTCTATTGCAAACTAAGGGGGTAAGAGCAAGTGATGCTCTATGATCCGCTTCACTAACAGGAGAGCCTCTTCATCATGCGCATACAGAACACATTGAAAGATTTTGAAGCTGTAGTACGGGAACGTCATTCTGTTCGCTATTATGATCCGATGCATCGAATAAGCCATCGCGATATAATGGAAATAATTGACTTGGCAGCACAGGCACCTTCCTCATGGAATTTGCAGCATTGGAAGTTTCTTGTGATTGAGAATCAGGCACAGAAGCAATTATTGCTGCCGATTGCAAACAACCAACAGCAGGTGATGGATGCATCTGCCGTGATTGCAGTCCTTGGAGATCTGGAAGCGAATCTCAATGCGGAATCGATCTATGGGGAAGCTGTAAAAGCAGGGGCAATGTCTGAACAGACTATGGATGCACTTGTGGGACAGATCTCGAATGCCTATCAATCTCCACAAGTTGCTCGAGACGAAGCCATTCGGAATGCTTCTTTAGCAGCCATGCAGCTTATGCTGGCTGCCAAAGCCAAAGGCTACGATAGCTGCCCGATGGGCGGTTATCATCCTGCCAAGCTTGTAGAAGCATTTAAGATTCCGTCCAGATACATACCGATCCTGCTAATTTCTATTGGCAAAGCGGTAAAGCCAGCTCATCCTTCTTATCGTTTCAATGCGGATGAGCTTACAGTCTGGAACGGATTCTGATCTTTCAGGCAAGCAGTTCTCTCTTTTCACGTAAACCGCCTTAGGCTATTCTAAGGCGGTTTTTTTAGGTGCAGAAAAACATAAACCCTTCTATATTCAAATTATCAATCTGAGGTATAATGATCAGGTACAAGTATCGAACAAGTGATGGAGGTGCTAGATAGCAATGAACATTTATATTTTAACGGACATGGAAGGAATAAGTCTTGTCTTCTTGAAGGAACAATGTCAGGGAGGGCATGCGTTTTATCCGCGGTATCAGGAAATTCTCACAGCAGAGGTAAATGCGGCAGTAGAGGGCGCTCTTGCTGCAGGAGCAACTAGAATCGTCATTAATGATGGTCATGGAGGAAATCAGGATTACAACATACTGTGCGAGAAGCTTAATCCTATCGTTGAGGTAGAGCGGCCTGACTCCGGCAAATTGGTCCTTCCCGCACTAGATCAGTCGTTTCATGCGATGCTGATGGTCGGCTACCACGCTATGGCTGGCACACCTAATGCTGTTATCCCTCATACTCAGAATTCAACAGACATTCGTTATTATGAGATGAACGGACGCCACATTGGGGAAATTGAACAGATGTCGCTATTAGCAGGAGCCTTCGGTGTACCTGTTATGTATGTTAGCGGTGATCGCGCCGCGGTAGAAGAGGCTAGGTCAGTACTCGGACAAGATCTTCCTGCTACTATAATTAAGAACGGCCATCCGAACGGTAGAGCTACTAGCCTGCATCCGCAGGAGGCCGTGAAGCGGATTCGTACCGATGTGGAAGAGGCGCTCAAGCAGATTCGTCGTAAACCGCATATAGTGGAAGGTCCTTACAACATGAAAATTTCCTATAATTCCAAAGAAGTCGCCAATCGGCATGGAGCAAGGCCGGGTATCGAGAGGTTTGACGATTTCACAGTCGGGAAGACCGTTGATTCCGTCAACGATATATTGATCTAATCCAACTTACAGCAGTTGTTCATCAATCGTGTAGGATACAGACAGAACGCAATTCTCACAGTACAAATAATGGACGCATGTGGGGCTTCCTGAATAAGGGACTTCGTGCGTCATTTGCCATTCTTCTGCCGGTTGGTAAGGGGAATAAGGTCCCAAATAATCTTCGGCCCGACCTCCGTCAATTAGGGATTGACTGCATTGTGGACAGGATATCACCAACGCTTGCAGACCGTTACATACTGTACAACCGTACGACAAAGGGCATTCCTCCTATAGCTTATACGAAGCCTAGCGCTTCGAAAGCGTAGCTGCAAGGTTTCGAATCATTCGAATGCAGCTATTTAGGATAGAGTGCCCTTATTGACGATTTATTAAAACTTCATGTTACTGCTGTGACCTGGGGACAGCTTGGCGTCCGGGTCGAAATATACTTTGGCGTTGTTGACCGCAGTAGGAGCTTCCCCGAAACCGACCGCAATCAATTTCAGCTTGCCAGGATATGTCGTAATATCTCCGGCAGCGAAGATCCCGGGAATCGTTGTCTCCATGCGGGAGTCCACAATGATGGAACCATTATCGATCTCAAAGCCCCACTCTGCAATCGGACCAAGTGACGATACGAAACCGAAATTTACGATAACAGCATCTACCGGAATAACTAGCTCTTCACCCGTTTTTGAATGTTTGAGCGTGACCGATTCAATCTGGTCTGTCCCGTTCAAGCTTTCGACCTCGACTGGTGTAATTACTTTGACTCTGGAATTCTTAAGCAATTCAACACTATGCTCATGGGCACGGAACTTGTCTCTCCGATGAACGAGTGTTACCTGCTCAGCGATCGGCTCCAGCATAAGCGCCCAGTCTACTGCGGAATCTCCGCCGCCGCTGATCAATACCTTTTGCCCTTTGAATATATTCAAATTGCTGACGAAGTAATGAAGGTTCTTTTTCTCAAACGAAGCAGCCTCAGGCAGATCCAGTTTCCTGGGTTCGAAAGCTCCTACTCCTGCTGTAATGATAACAGACTTACAACGGTGCACCTCTTTGTCTGTAACTACTTCGAAATCCCGCTCGTCTTTTTTGATAACCTTTACCACTTTTTCTTCCAAATGAACCTCAATGCTGAATAGCTTCATCTGTTCACGAAGATTATCTACTAATTGTTGTGCAGTTACTTTCGGAAAACCAGCCACATCATATATGTATTTCTCAGGATACAGTGCGGATAACTGTCCTCCCAATTGCGGCATGCTTTCAACAATTTTTACCGAAGCGTGGCGCATTCCAGCATAAAATGCAGCAAACATTCCCGCAGGTCCGCCGCCAATCACTACGATATCCGTTCGATCTTGATTTATTTCATTAGTAGACAAGCCCAATACACCTCCGTAAGCATTAAACAATCTTTTCTATTATAATCTCCAGTGTACCCGAAGAAAACCCCTTTGTAACAATTTACGACAAAATTTGGACAAATTATGACTTGATATTTGACCCGTATCGAGATATGATTGCAGTTGAAATCGTTCTAACTATTGTTGAAAATCGTGCAAATCGATGGACATAATAGTGGAGGAATACGTTCAAAATAATACAGATACGATCTTTTTTGACACCGCTTGTGTAATTTTTCACAATGCATGAAGAAGAGAACGATACAAAAAACAACGGATACGGAAATGGAAGGGATCTAAGATGAGTACAGTGCCTAGAATCGTCATACTGGGAGCAGGTTACGGCGGAGTTCTGACTGCGCTTCGACTGCAGAAAGAGCTGAATTATAACGAGGCAAACGTAACGCTTGTAAACAAACATGATTATCATTACATTACGACACATCTGCACATGCCAGCAGCCGGAACTGATAATCCGGAGAACGCTCGCGTGAGCATCTCCAAGCTGATTGACGAGTTCAAAATCGATTTTGTTAAGTCGACAGTCGTGCAAATTAAACCGCAGGAGAAAAAAGTTGTATTGGAAGACGGCACGTTGTCTTACGATTACCTGGTTATCGGTCTTGGCGGTGAATCCGAAACCTTCGGAATTCCAGGACTTTCTGATTATGCCATGAACATCCGAAGCATCAACAGTGTTCGCTTGATTCGCGAGCATATCGAGTACCAATTCGCCAAATTCAAGAGAGAGCCTGATCGTAAGGATTACTTGACTTTTATTGTTGGCGGAGCAGGCTTTACTGGAATCGAGTTTATCGGAGAATTGGCTGACCGTATTCCTGAGTTGTGCAAAGAATTCGACGTTGATCCATCCTTGGTCAAAATTTATAATATTGAAGCTGCACCTACAGCGTTGCCTGGTTTCGACCCTGAGTTAGTTGAATATGCCATGCAAGTGCTTACGAATAAAGGCGTTACGTTCAAAATCGCTACTGCAATCAAAGAGTGCTTGCCTGATGGCGTAATTTTGGCAGACGGCGAAACGATTAAATCGGCAACAGTTATTTGGACAGGCGGTATTCGTGGAAATCGTCTGGTTGAACAAGCTGGGTTCGAAGCTATGCGCGGCCGTGTAAAGGTTGATCCTAACCTGCGTGTGCCAGGGCATGACAATGTCTTTATTATCGGCGACTGCTCCCTGATCTTCAACGATCAAGGCAGACCGTTCCCTCCAACAGCTCAGATTGCTATGCAGCAAGGGATGACTACAGCAACTAACCTGGTGGCAGCCATTCGCAACCAACCGCTTAAAGAGTTCAAGCCTTCCATCAAAGGCACTGTAGCTTCACTCGGTAAGGGCGAGGCAATCGGTGTAGTTGGTAACCGCAAGCTTAAGGGCGGCACTGCTGCAATGATGAAGAAAATTATCGACATGCGTTACTTGTACATCATTGGCGGTATTCCGCTCGTGTTGAAAAAAGGTAAATTCTAATCCTGTTCTAACGATAAGAGAATATGGAGGTTAGATCGTGAGACATTGCAGTGTGCAAGTTCGCGGGCTGCTGACCCGGGAAGAATTAGACCGCTACAATGCGTTGATGGAGGTCGGTTCTTATCTCGAATCACAGACCCGTTACGATCTTTCTTATATCGTGCAGAAGGAAGTCGACTTTCTGATCCTACCCGCCATTGAACGGCTGAAAGAGAAAGGCCGGGAGAGGGATCGAGCAACAGCGGAATACCTGAGCGGCTTACAAGCCGGTCAAACAGATGACGAAGACGACGATAAATAAAGAAAAGCCCTGAAACGATATATGTTTCAGGGCTTTTCTAACATTAGCAACGTCGATTGCAGCCCATCACCACCAACAGAAAGAGAAGAATTCGCTGAGAAACGATGGTATACTAAATGGTGAATCAGGCGTGGTGTTTTCGTCTAATGGATATAAAGGAACAGGTGAGGATAATGCGAATTGCTTTTTTTGACTCGGGGTTAGGCGGTATAACGGTATTGAAGGAAGCTATGACACAATTGCCGCAAGAGGATTTTCTCTACTACGCGGATACACTTCACGTGCCCTATGGAACGAAGCCGAAGGATGATGTGAAGAAGTACATTCTGGATTCCGTTGCTGACATCATGCAGGAACAAGTCAAAGCGTTGGTCATCGCATGTAATACGGCAACGAGTATTGCCATCACAGAGCTGAGAGGTCAGTACGATATCCCTATCATAGGGATGGAGCCTGCTGTGAAGCCTGCCGTCGAGATGAATCGGCACATGGGCCGCAGAGTGCTTGTAATGGCTACACCGCTCACGCTTCAGCTTACTAAGTATAATGAGCTTGTTAATCGTATAGATGATATGAGTATTGTAGATTCGTTGCCGCTGCCAGGATTGGTGCAAATGTGTGAGAGTCTCAATTTCGATGAAGACTTCGTGCAGGAGTACTTCCGAACAGAGTTATCTCCCTATCAACTGGAAGACTACGGGACGATTGTCCTTGGATGTACCCACTATCCGTTCTATAAAACAATTCTTGCCAAGCTTGTTCCAGACCACTTGAGGATCATCGATGGCAGTAAGGGAACGGTGAAGCGGCTTTACGAGCAGCTTATTGGCCGTTCTTTATTGAGTGATTCCGGTCACGGAGATGTGAAGTTTATGTGCTCGGGTAAGGAAGAGGTTTACATAAGCAAAATGAAAAGAGCCCTTCAGTTGTATGAGCGAATGGATTCAAGTGTGTGAGTGATACCAGCAACTGACAACAAACAGACCTCCTATCCCACATGAGATGTGAGATTGGAGGTCTGTTCACTCTTTCAATTAAGCAGTTAACCTAGAACAAATCATCAAACATATCAAACATCGTCTTCTTCTTTTTATGCTTCGGATAACCATGCTTGTCATATTTATCGTCATCATAACGTTTGCCTTCTGTGTAGACAGGCCGTTCTTGCGCTGGGCGTTGCTCATTGCGATAACGGTTATGCTCCGACACTTCGCGATCATATTCCTGTCGGAACTCCCTTTCACCAACCATGAGCTTATCCAATTCGCCGCGATCCAGCCAAACTCCCTTACAGTCCGGGCACACGTCAATCAGAATTCCGTCTTTTTCCACTTCACGCATACGCACATCATGACATACAGGACACTTCATCACTAATCGCCTCCTTGTACTATTTTACGTTTATTATGGCTCGGGGTTTCGAGAAAATACTTATTCCTTGCTAACTGTGGAAGCTGCTCGTTCCACTAATATACCACTTTTTGGAGCATAAATGGGTATTTCCTTGATTAGATAGCATGACTTGGAGGTTAATTGGTAAACTAGGGTAAGTATATATTAAGGAAGGGTGTGTCCCATGGAAGAGCAGCGTTATGTCAAACAATCCAGATGTTATAGAACTTCCAGAGTGTTTCCAACCGATGTGAATAATCATAACTCCTTGTTCGGCGGTAAATTGATGGCCAACATAGACGATATTGCTTCGATTGCGGCTGCCAAGCACTGCAGGAATTTCTGCGTCACCGCCTCGACCGATTCGGTCGATTTCTTGAAGCCTATCATGACAACAGACTCGGTAAGTTTGGAGGCATTCGTAACTTATACGGGGAATAGCTCCATGGAGGTGTTCGTGAAAGTAATAACGGAGGATCTGGTCAGCGGGAACCGTCAGATTGCGGCTACTTCATTTCTGACCTTCGTTGCGTTGGATGCGAATCACAGACCCGTTCGGGTTCCCAGGGTGGTACCGGAGACAGAAGAAGAGAAAAGACTGAACGAGACAGGTCTTCAGCGAGCTGAAATGCGCCGCTTCCGCAGAGAAGAGAGCAAAAAATTCGCCGATTATCTGACGGATTCTTTTCCTTGGGAATAAGATTGGAATTGCAGGAAGGAAATGGTTATGTCGCGTCGAATCCATTATGCACGCCGCTGAACCAAACAGTGAGCACCGGAGTCGACGAAGGGGATAACTATCCAAATGAGAAAATACGTTTTTGCTTTTGCAGTGTTGATAAGTTTAATCATTCTGATGCATCCGATCAGTAGCGAGGCCGCGTCGAACGAAGTATTCTTCAAAGACGCTGAACTAGAACAAGCCATTAAGAAAGAGCTGAAGCTAGCAGACCGTGATATTAACACGGATGATATGCTTCAGCTCAAATCCTTGTTTCCCCAAAAGCTTGGTAAAATCAAAGACTTGACCGGTTTGGAGTATGCTATCAATCTTCAACGTTTATATTTGCCTGACAATGAGATCAGAGATTTAACACCTCTCAGCCAATTGCATGGTCTCGTTTTCCTTGCTCTAAATTCCAACCAGATCGAGGATATTTGCCCTATTTCCGGTCTGACCTCCTTAAACACCCTCATTATCAGCAACAACAAGATCAGTAATTTTGCCTGTATCAGTTCATTGAAGAAGCTCACGGACTTACTTGCCGATAATAATCAATTTAAAGAGTTAATCGGGATTGAGAATTTGCGAGTACTTAAATGGGTGAATCTGGAAAACAATCAAATCGTTGATATATCCCCGCTTGCTTCTCTTACCAAAGTGGAACATGCCTATTTAAATAACAATCAAATTCGTAATATCGAACCGCTGCTTCAAATTCCGGGCTTGTATGATGTCCACGTTGATAACAATCCATTAGATGCAGCAGCTTCTGATGTGAAAAGCCGTTTGGAGAGAAATGGTGCAGTTGTTAATCAGAGCACAAGTTCTGCCCCGCAAAAACCAACCGTTATATCCGTATATGTAGATGAAAAGCGGGTTCAATTCGATCGGGCTCCATTCCTGGATGAAGGCAATACTCTTGTGCAATTCAGGCCGTTATTCGAAAAGCTTGGTTTATCGATTAAGTGGAATGAGGCAACCCGAACAGTCACTGGGGAAAAATCAGGTCTTAAGCTTGAGATGCAAATTGATAATTTTGAAGCAAATGTAAATGGGCAGATGTATACGATGCCTGCGGCACCACGTATTATCGATGGGAATACGTTTATCCCTACCCGGTTCGTGGGTGAGGCCCTTAAGTATGATGTCGTATGGGATGGCAAGAAAGATGCCGTGCAAATTTACACCTCCCTTCAGACCCTCACAGCATGGGACGAGAGCAGCACAATCCAACTCAGTCATCAATGGAAATCTATTGAACTTAAAGACACACCTGCAATCAAAATTTCAGCCAGTGATTCTAATGGTAGTGCAGTATTTGTAGCCAGAGAGCCTAAAAGTTCACTTTCGATAAAAATGGATGCTGTTGAGTACTTGGAGGCTGTAAAGACGCTGATAGAAAAACAAGGGTTTACTATCAAAAGATCAATGCCGACATCGGTCAGAGGTCTTTCAGCAATTGAATTCGAATACTACAGTGATGTCGCTGGAAAACCTAAGCTTGTAGGGATAGGCTCAGTAATTGAGGGGGAGGACAGCTTTTATCGAGTGATTGTTGTCTCTGAAATAAGTAAATATGATCAGTACAAATTGGAATACGATAAAATCATATCCACTTTTAACGTGGTAGATTCCATAGAGAATCAGCATATTAAGAAATACGGGAAGCTGAAACCGACAGCACGACTGCTTGATGCGGCTAACTTTTATAGAGAAAAAGGATATTTTGCTGAATGGAGCCAGTTATCCCAAGTTCTATTTGAAGCCAAATTTCTAGAGTATTACAAGGAGCATGAATTCGATCAATCCGACATGAACCCATTTGACTCCTATAACGAGTATTCCATCTATGCGGATGCAATTGTGCTTGGATTAGATAAAGAGCGTGTTTGGGCAGATGATATGGACTTGGAATCAGATTCAGGAAGTGACAGCTATGTTCATGCTCTCGAACAATTAAGCCGCATATCCAATGGAAAATTCAAGCCAACGAACATGGAAGAGATATGGGTGACCGAGGAAGGTCCAACCAGAGTGGAATTCATGCTTAATGGCAAAAAACAAACGATACACCCAACCTTTGACTACGGGTACTTGGACATAAGCATAGTAGACGATGTCAATAAGCTAATCAAAGAGACGGGTTATCAATTTGCAGCAGTAGCCATCGATACTGCTTTTGTCGTCATAATGGTTACCCCTGAGGAGCAGAAGCGTCTAGAACAAGAACGGCTTGTCCCTTTTGAAAAGTGGGAATAACACAGAACAAAAAAGACTGTCGAGAAGCTGTGAGCTCTCGACAGTCTAATGTATGGTAAACTCTAAATACTTAACAAGGCACTTACCTTCGATTGATCCAGAAGATTCCCAATGTAGAAATCACCGAAATCCCCATAACGAGCGCTTACCTCGTCGAATCTCATCTCGTACACAAGCTTCTTGAACGTCAGCGCATCCTCTGCGAACAAGGTAACGCCCCACTCCCAATCGTCCAAGCCGACAGAACCGGTAATGATCTGTTTCACGCGTCCTGCATAGCTGCGGCCAATCATCCCGTGACTCCGCATCATCGTGCGGCGATCTTCCATGCTGAGCATGTACCAATTGTCGTTACCAGAACGGCGTTTGTTCATCGGATAGAAGCAGATGTGTCTTGTCTTAGGCAGGGTCGGCTTCAGACGAGCAACCACTTCAGGGTCTTGTGTCGGATCCACACCTGGTTTGGTCATATAATTACTCAATTCCACTACAGACACATAGGAATAGGAAGGTTTGGTGTAACGGGCGAAGGAGGTTTTGTTAAAAGCGGTCTCAATAGCCGTCAATTCCTCCAACGTTTCACGCAGGTGCATGAACGCAAGGTCTGCCTTTTGTCCGACGATTTGGTAAAAGGCGGTGCTGCCTTGCTTGCTCTCTTCAACCGAGCGCCATTCCTGAACCAAGCTGTGAAGCTCGTCCTCTGCCTTGGCTCTCTCCTCTGGAGAGGCTGCCTTCCATGCCGTCCAATCTATTGTGCGGAAATCATGAAGCGCGTACCAGCCTTCTAATGTTTGTACAGCATCACTCATTGGTTGTCGACTCCTTTTATAGCGATCTCACTCTGCACAGTTCCAGAGCTCTTGTTACAAGTATTGTAGCGAAATGGCAATGAAAGGGCAAACGCTGTCACAGAGCTGTCACCTTCTGGCATTACAAGCGAAGAAGAATGGTGATGGCTCGCGTTTCAGGTTGACTTTGAACGTCCCGCTTTTTACACTAGAAGTATACAAACTTTTTTCTCGCAGGAGGAACTCGAATATGATTCAATTGGCCATCGCCGCCTTGCTGATTTTTGTACTGGCATTCGGTATCGGTTTTATATTTAACATGCTGCTCAAAACGACACGATTCCCGATCTACCTGTATGTAGTTGTGGTCGTGGGGATGCTGTTGTACTGGGCTTGGGGCGCAGGATCATTATGGGACAACGTTGCCAAATACACCATAGTCGATTATATCCCGTTCATTGCTGGTCTATTCGGAGCGATTCTTAGCGGCAACGCCATCCATACCTTGCGTGTACGCGGATTTAAGATGTTCTAATTTACCAGTTGGTGCTGGGTGTAGGGATCACAAGGTTCCGCTCTAAGGAGTGGGGCCTTGTTTACGCTAACAAGAAGAAAGATCACAGCAGGCTCATTCCGAACGTCGGAATTTGTGATAGAATGTAGGTAGCTGACATCCTTTGTCGAAAAAACAAAGGTTCGTTTAAGATAGGAGCTATTGTCATGAGAATTACCAATATGCATCATTTTACAGAGAATCATAGGTTCTATGTGTACCGGGAGTTTGCTCTGGGTGTGCTCGATTTCAAGATGTTGTCAAGCATTTACCAACCTATGATAGGGGCATATGCAGTCGCTATTTATCAGACCTTGACACAGCAGGTGCCTGCTGATCGGACAGGCTATTCCGAGCTTGAACAACAACGGAAGCTGTTCCTTACATTGGATCTTGAGCCTGGGGAACGGGGGCGGAAGCATTTCATTGAACAGACGTCCCGTCTGGAAGCCGTAGGGCTGCTCCAAACCACTCGCAAATACGTACCCGCCGTCGATGACTATATGTACGAATATCATATGCTTGCCCCCATGTCTCCGGATGAATTTTTCAAGAATCAGCATCTGGTTATGCTGCTTCGGGATAAAGTGGGGAAATATGCGGTATTGGGGCTTCGCGAGGCATTTCTTTGCCAGGAACCCGATGAATTATCCGATCCCGAGACGGTAGCCGAGAACATTTCTGTACCGTTCTATGATATTTTTCAATTAAATACGCAAGTGATAGATTTGGAGCTGGAACAAGCTTTGTTCGAGACGGCGCCAGCCAGAGAGCAGATGGGACTGGATGTGACGAGCAAGGCCTTTCATTACAGCGATCTGATTATGAGATTTCCTCGTGAGTCAGTCAACCGTGTGTTCGTGGAAGCTCTTCGTTACGAGCCGCAGCAGATGATTGCGATAAACATACTGGCACGCAAGTTCGCACTCACACTTCAAGAAACATGCAGGCTGCTTGATGAGGACGGGATGTTCTCGGAAGCAGGTGAACTGCAGACGGAGATGCTGCAATACAAAGCGAATTTATATTACAGGCAGGGCCTCAAGCGCGGTGAAGAGCGGGAACGGCATCTGGTTAAGGTAGTAGACGCAGCAGTTAAGCGAGACCTGGATGAATCACAGTGGGAAGGCTCCGAGGAAAAGACTGTGGAGATGAGCTACTATTTGGAAGTGCCGGCCATGTTCGTGGGACAGTGTGACATCCATCAGTATAACGCTTTGCTTCGGAACGAGCCGTATACTGGACTTTTAAGCCGGTTTTTCCCGAAAGGCTCCGTTCCTAAGACGGTTACGGATATTTTTGAGAAAATTGATATGAACTATAAGCTGCCCGACGAAGTCATTAACGTTATGATTCATCATCTGCATGTATATAAAGAGTCCTCCTGGACCAAAGGATATATTGATACGGTCGCTTCGAATATGCTCGCCAAAGGCATAGGTACATATGAACAGGCAGTCGAATACATTCGAGAACAGACTTTGAAGCGGACGAACCATCGCGCGAACAGCGGCAGAACGGGAATGGGGGCATCAGCGTCTGGAGCAGCGAGAGGGAATCGCAGTTCTTCTTCCGCTGCTAACCGATCGAACAAACCTCGGATTTCGATTATAACCGATGTCCCGGCAGCCGCTCCGCTTACGAGCGAGCAGTTGGAGGCCATGCGCAAGAAGGCGCTCAAGCTGGACGGTAAGCTTAAATAAGCTAAGAAAGGAGGAATGAACGTGATGGAATCTTTATCCCGCATCTTGTCGAGCATGCCGGACATGAGCTTTATGAAGAAAGCGGAGCAGACGATCAAGGAGCTCCTGGATGATCCGCTTGTCACCAAGCTTCGTGAGAAACATCCCGAATTGGATGAGCATACGATCAAGATTCATATGAATCGTTTGTATCAATATGTGACGGAGTATAAGAATTGCATGAATTGTCCTGGACTTGAGCGATGTCCGAACGATTTCCAAGGGCATTATACTCGGTTGAAGGTGGAGCAAATCGGCGGCCAGACGTACATCCATGATCAAAAAGTTTCCTGCAAAAAATGGATTGCCCAGAATAACCAGGATTCCGTACGAAGCCGTATTCGCAGCTTCTATGTAGATGAAAAGGCGCTCGAGGACGGGTACTCCAGTGAACAGATATTGTTCATGGATATGGAGCGGGCCCAATCGGTAAGCACGCTGCAGGACTATATCGACAAGACCAAGGAAGAAGGGCTGCAAAGAGAAGGGCTCTATCTGGTCGGCAAGTTCGGTACGGGGAAGACGTTCCTGATGTGTTATATGCTGTATCAGCTTGCGAAGGAAGGCTTGACCGGGGTGATCGTCTATATGCCGGATTTCGTTGAAGACTTGAAGGCTATGATTCAGGAGCCGCAGCGTTTGAAGGAAACCGTCGAGCTGATGAAGGAGACAGATCTGCTCGTGTTTGACGATATCGGTGCGGAGAATCTGAATTCTTGGGCGCGAGACCATGTGATGGGGGCGATCCTGAATTACAGGATGAACCGAAAGCCGACCTTTTTCACCTCTAATTATGAACTGAATGAGCTCGAGCGCCACTTCAGCTTCACGAACCGTGACGGGGATGAAGAGTTCAAGGGGCAGCGTATTATGGACCGGATTCGCCCATTTGTCGAAGTGATCAAGGTTGGCGGATTTAATAAACGCGGCGGCCGGAACAAATCGATTTGATGAAAAGCTTGCAAATGACGGATTCGTCAGCTTGCAGGCTTTTTTGTTCGAATACGAGATGTGGTTGCGTTCCAATCTTCCTTCCCTTACAATGAAAGTGCATATTGGAAAGGAGTTGACAGTAATGAATGTGAAGATAACACGTAATGCGGCAAAGGTAATCCAACAGGAGTTGGACAAGGAAGAGAACAAGGAATTGAAGCTAAGGGTTCTGGTTACGCATAGTCATGGTGATCATGCTCACTACGGTCTTGATCTGGACAAGCCAGGTGACAATGATGTTGTCGTTCAGACAGACAAAGACATCGACGTGATCGTGGCGAAGGACGAGCCTCTGCTAGACGGAGTAAAGATCGACTATTTGTACGGAGACAAAGAAGGTTTCATGATCATCAACCCGGGCAAAGGCAATCACGGAGATCATTAAACAAACGAGTTGTCCAGGTGTACATAGCCTTTGTAATTAGAAGCAAACACAAAACGGAGTCTTCCATTGGGAAGACTCCGTTCTTGCCTGCATAGCAGGGTCAATTGTGTGTTCATTGCATGAACAGCGTGGCGTTTCAAGCGAGCTTATTATACATAAAGCTTAATAATAGTTGCCGCAAGTGCCATCAGAAAGAAGAAGCCAAACGTTACGCCCAGTCCGATTCCTACATCCATGAAATCATTGCTAGGTTCTTCGTTGACGTGTAGTCTAGGGTCATTCATAGCTTATTCCTCCTAAAACGATCTCAACCTGATGTGACTAGTATACCCAACCTGAGCTGGCCTTGTAAAGGTTATAAAGTGACAAATGTGCAACAAATGCAGGTCGGGCCTCTTCACATTCTTATTATGTACAGCTTCAGCTCCTAACATGCAACTGTATCAGCTGTATTAGTATGCATATTGGCGCTCATGAAATGGACGAGTTTGTGGTACACTTTACATGTTGACCAAAATTGATTAATATTACAGCATAACCCCATTCTTTATTCCTACATGGAGAAGGGGGAAGTTTTTACGCTTGTACACCCCTTTTTATAATAAACCACATGACCTAAGGAGGAAATAAATCAATGGCAATAGTTAGTGTATCGGACCAAACGTTCAAGTCAGAAGTAGAAGGCAGCGGGACGGTTCTAGTTGACTTCTGGGCTCCTTGGTGCGGACCATGCAAGATGATTGCGCCCGTACTGGAAGAGCTGGATCAAGAAATGGGCGATCAATTGAAGATTGCTAAGGTTAACGTTGACGATAATCCGGAGTCGGCTTCACGCTTTGGCGTAATGAGCATTCCTACGCTAATCGTGTTCAAGGACGGACAACCGGTTGATAAAGTAGTGGGCTTCAAGCCTAAAGATGCTCTGAAGAGCGTTGTGGGTCGTCATATTTAAGTGCCTCCTTCCCTTTGAGGGGACGGACATGAAGTGAAGAGAAGGCTCTTTTTCGGCTTGCTGAAGAAGGGCCTTTTCTAATGTATTCTGATTAAAGGTAGTCATGACTGACTAGGAAGGAGGCGGGCAGGGTGGATGACAAGGAGCGGAATGACATCAATATCGCTATAGGCCATAAGCTTTCGCTTTTACCGGATCAACCAGGGTGCTACTTAATGAAGAACCGGGAAGGCACAATTATTTATGTCGGCAAGGCCAAAGTGTTGAAGAACCGGGTGCGCTCCTACTTCAAAGGGAGTCATAACGGGAAGACCCAGAAGCTCGTTTCAGAAATTTGCGATTTCGAATATATTGTAACCTCAAGCAATGTTGAAGCCCTTATTCTAGAACTTAATTTGATTAAAAAGTATTATCCCCGCTATAACGTTCTGTTAAAAGATGACAAGACCTTTCCTTATATCAAAATCACGAACGAGACGCATCCGCGTTTAGAGATTACAAGGAAAGTAATCAAAGATAAAGCGAAATATTTCGGTCCTTATCCCAATGCATTCGCGGCCCAACAAACGAAGAAGCTGCTTGACCGATTGTTTCCCCTGCGCAAATGCAAGACGCTGCCGGATCGGGTATGTCTGTATTATCATTTGGGTCAATGTCTGGCTCCTTGCGAGTATGAGGTAACTCAAGAGGATAATGACCGGCTAGTGCAGCAAATCTCGAAGTTTCTAAGCGGAGGCCAAGAGCAGATCAAGGACGAGCTGACTCGCAAGATGCATGTGGCAGCAGAAGATCTTGATTTTGAACGAGCCAAAGAACTGCGTGACCAAATCATAGGCATTGATACATTGATGGAAAAGCAGAAGATAACCGTGGCGAATACGGCGGATCGCGATGTGTTCGGTTATTCAGTAGACAAGGGTTGGATGTGTGTGCAGATCCTGTATATCCGTCAAGGGAAGCTTATAGAACGGAGTACTTCCACTTTTCCATACTACAGTGAGGCATATGATGATTTTATTACGTTCGTAACGCAATATTATAGTGAGAATCCGGCAGTACCTCGTGAAATTTTATTGCCTTCCGACAACTTCGCTGTGCAAGAAGCAGAGGTTTCTGCAGGGGCGCGGTCTGAAGTAGCCATAGCTGCTGCGCTAAGCTCAGAGGAAGCTGTACAAGAGCTTTCTAGTGAAGGGTCAACACCAGATTCCCCTGAGCCTGAAACACCTGCCAGCAGAGACACACGCGAAGCCTTGGAAAGCTGGTTGAAGGTAAAGGTGCTGCAGCCTCAGCGCGGGCTCAAAAAACAGCTTGTCGGCATGGCGATCGAGAATGCTAGAGTCGGGTTAGAAGAGAAGTTCCGTTTAATAGAGCGGGATGAGGAACGTACAGTCAAAGCGGTTGAGAACTTGGGAAATTGGCTTGGTACCGATACGATAAACCGGGTCGAAGCATTCGATAACTCCAATATTCAGGGGACGAACCCGGTATCGGCTATGGTCGTGTTCGTGAACGGCAAGCCGGACCGCGGGGAGTACCGCAAATACAAAGTAAAAACGGTACAAGGTCCCGATGATTACGAGACGATGCGGGAAGTGATACGCCGCCGCTATGAACGCGTGCTGAAGGAGAACCTGCCGCTTCCGGATCTCGTTGTTGTGGATGGAGGCAAGGGTCAAATATCGGCTGCTCTTGATGTATTAGAAAATGAGCTGGGCTTGTATATCCCTGTATGTGGACTTGTAAAAGACGCCAAACACAAAACAGCACAACTCATGACGGGTGATCCCGCAGAGATTGTGCCGCTTCCTAGAGATAGCCAAGAGTTTTATTTGCTGCAACGAATTCAGGATGAAGTGCATAGATTCGCCATTACGTTCCATCGACAGTCCCGCGCCAAATCGATGGTTGCCTCTCAGCTGGATGCAATTGCCGGCATCGGTGAGAAGCGGAGAAAAGCGCTTCTGAAGCATTTCGGATCCATCAAAAAGATTCGAGAAGCTTCGATTGAGGAATTCCTTCCGCTAGGAATTGGAGCTAAGCTGGCTGGTGAAATCATTCGTGCACTACAGGGGGAAGAGGCGAGCCCCTCCTCTTGAACAACAGGCCGTGAAGCAGCCATACGATAACCGCTAAGAGGGCAGGAAGCAATAAATAAGTGAGTCCTGCAGCAGCAGAGCCAATACCATCTGAGCCAATCAAAGGCAGCCCCATCAGAGTGCTGTCAATAATAGCGTGAGCGAATAGCGCTGTCATGAAGCCGTACTTCAATAACGCATATCCGAACACTAATCCTAGTAAAGTCACTTCAATCAGACGAGTATAGACAGGGTATATCGGGTACAAGGTATGGTTGAGAGCCCATATCAGACTAGGGACCAACACAGCAAGAAACGTATTCCGGAGCAGACGTTGGAATAATGCGATGCCGAACAGTCGATAGACGGCTTCTTCAGAGATCGCTGCAGCCCAAGCCATGAGCGGGAATATCATGGGATACAAGAAATTGTAATAGGAGCTGGTAGGATCGTTAACCGACCACATGCCAAAGCCGGCCTGAGCGATCCACAGCATAACCGCCTGCAAACCCAGCATGAACATAGCAAGTCCATACCCTCTGCCAGCGGAACGGAGGGTTTCCCTGCCGAAGGAGGCTTCCCTCCATCGCGGGGTTTTTGGCATACCGCTATGTTTCCACAAGGTTTCCCCGGATGCAATGGAAAGATAAGCGACAATACCCATCCCGATCGCGAACAAATTAGACAGCACGACCAGAAGTGAAGCTGCAGAATGGCCTGAGAACGGGTCTGGACTCTGCGAATAGCCCATCGCTTGGAAGGCAGGAAACTGATTCCAGTTATTCAGCATGTAGATGGCAATGAACACACCTGCTAGAAGCAGGCCTCGACGAAATAAGGTTTGTTTGCGCAGTCGGATGGCATAATAAATCGAGCTAATTGCCATTAAAGCAGTGAGCACCAAATTCAGACGACCCATCTGGCTGCCGGCAGTATCCTGTTTGTTCAGCCATGTAATATGGGAATTCGGAACTTGGAACGCGGTGTGAAAAGCAGTAACCTCTCTGTCACGAACCTCTACCTCAGCAGTCAGTACAGCTTCACCGATTGATACATCGGGATAAGAGAACAGATAGCGATAAGGATGCTCGGAATCGGGTCCGGATACCGTATATTTCTTCGGCAATTCTTTTTGCATGGACAGAAGGTACGTTTCCGCGATTCGAGTGCTTTCCCGTCTGGATGAAGCGGTGTTAGAGGCTGACTTGCGCCACCCTTCTATTTCTCCTGTTAACATGTTCACATCAATTAAATATTTCAGACCTAGGGAGTCCTTCAACTCCACTTGCCAATATTCAATTGGATATTGAGTTACGTTGTGATCGACATAAGCTGGAACCAGCTTATTCTTTTGCAAATAACCGCTTAACAGGGTGTTGGATTGAAAATTGACTGGATTATTGCTGAACGGCGCCTTACTGTCAGGCTGTTGTCTAAGCCAATCCTGAGCGGCTGCAAGAGCTGCGTCTTTGGAGATTACCTTATCTGCTGCAGGGGACAGCTTAGAGCCGTCACGACCGCTTCCAATCGGCCACCAGCTTGCTGACAGAAACAAGATTATTCCTATTGTGGCTAATGTTATCCATTTGTACCGCACTAAGAAGAGCAACCTGCCATCCTCTTTTCTCGGGAAATAGGTCCCCATTCAAATTATCATAGATCTATACGAAATCCAACTTCTAGCGTTGCAAGCCTGTTTATCAAAGAAAATGGAGCAATCGGGACTTTTGTTTAGGATAACACATGAAAACAGTCGATTGCTCCATCGAATAGGTCAGTGTTACCGCTTTCTACACGCAATTCGAGCTTAAAAAGACTTTGTACATCGCTCTCAAGAGGACTATAATACGAATCAATTGAATAAATAAAGCCGAATTTCCGTATGAAAACGGGGGAACCATTTAAGTAGGGGTGAATTGCACCAGTCGAACTTTAATCTGGTGCATAGGGTGGCCTGCCATCCGAATCCGTCAGCTAACCTCGTAGGCTATGTCAGGGAAACCAAACCGTACAGGGCATTGGAATTCCAATGCCTTTTTTCTGTTGCCGTGAACCTTGCATACCGCTTTGAATGGACGGGTATATCAACATTGAGGTGACTGGCATGAACGTCAAAAAGAAAGTATATCAGCTTGCGCCTCCGCAGATTCTTGCGCTGGGATTTGCATTCATTATCCTACTCGGCGGTTTCTTATTATCTCTGCCGATCTCATCAACTAACGGACTCGGTCTGAATTTCGTAGATGCCTTGTTCACTGCAACCTCGGCGACTTGTGTAACTGGGCTCGTTGTTGTTGATACAGGCACGTACTTTAGCGTATTCGGCCAAGTTGTGATTATGCTGCTGATCCAGATCGGCGGACTTGGATTCATGACGATGGCAACGCTCTTCGCGATATTGTTGAAAAAGCGAATTTCTTTAAAAGAGCGCCTCATTCTTCAGGAAGCCATGAATCAAGGAAGCATGGAGGGAATTATCCGGCTCATTCGCAAGGTATTGATTTATTCGATCACGATTGAGGCCATTGCAGCTGTGTTGTATAGCATTCGCTGGTCATTTGATATGAGTCTGGGCAGAGCAATCTATTTCGGATTATTTCACAGTATTTCGATGTTTAATAATGCTGGTTTCGATCTGTTCGGAGGGTATCGCAGTTTAACGATGTACGTGGATGATCCCTTAATCAATACTGTAACGATTCTGCTCATTGTGCTTGGCGGTCTTGGATTTATTGTGATGTCAGATTTGATGGATTTTCGTAAGACTCGTAAGCTGACACTTCACTCCAAGATCGTGTTAACCGCAACAACAGCTTTGATTGCAATCGGAACCATAGTCGTTTTCATTTTTGAATATACGAATCCGATGACGTTAGGACCATTGAATCTAGCCGGACAGGTGCTTGGCTCTTTATTCCAATCGGTGACCCCTCGTACAGCAGGAGCCAACACATTGGACATCGGAGCTTTGAGGCAAGCCACGCAGTTTTTTATCATCATTCTGATGTTCATTGGAGCTTCTCCAGGTTCAACAGGGGGCGGGATCAAAACTACGACCTTCACTACGTTGATAGGCGCGGTGATTGCGATGGTTCGAGGTAAAGAAGACGTAGTGTTCTTCCACTATCGGTTGGCCAAGGACCGCATTTATAAGGCGCTGACCTTAACGATTATCTGTTTATCGTTAGTCGTGATTGTCGCCATGGTGTTGTCCACGACGGAAGATCACAGCTTTCTTATGATCTTGTTCGAAGTAACCTCCGCGTTCGGCACGGTTGGCTTGTCAATGGGTCTGACTCCGGATCTGACTACTATTGGTAAGTTCTTGATCATGTTCACGATGTTCGCAGGAAGACTTGGACCTCTTACAGTAGCCTATGCGGTGGGGCCGAGAGTAGAGAAGGAATTGTACAGACATCCGGAAGGTAAAATCATAATTGGTTAGGGGATATTAATAACGCCATGAAAATGAAGCAGTTTGCCGTTATTGGGTTAGGCAGGTTTGGTTCGAGCTTAGGTATGGAGCTCATCGAGCAAGGACTCGAGGTGCTGGGAATCGACAAGGATGAGGATGTCGTAGACGAGATGTCGAACAAGCTGACACATGTCGTCGCAGCCGATTGCACGGATGAGGAGACGCTTCGTGCGCTCGGAATTCGTAACTTCGACTGTGTCATTGTGGCCATTGGTGATGATATCCAATCCAGCATTCTTACTACACTGCTACTGAAGGATGCTGGTGTCAAGATGGTTGTGGCTAAGGCGCTTTCCGACCTGCATGGTAAAGTGTTGGAGCGGATTGGGGTCGACCGCGTTATTTTCCCAGAGCGGGAAATGGGCATTCGAGTGGCTCACCAGCTGACGTCCCCTAACCTGTTGGATTACATTGAATTATCCAAGGATTACACGATTGCCGAGTTATCTGTACCGAAATGTATGAATGGCAAATCGCTCAAGGATCTGGACCCTCGCGCGCGTCATGGCTGCAGCATCGTAGCCATCAATAAGCAGGGTGGTGTCATTATAGCCCCTAACGCCGGAGATGTGTTGGCAGAGAAAGATGTAATGGTTATTATTGGTACGAACAAGCAAATTGAACAATTCGAGCATGAATTGGTCAATGGTTGATGTGTCCCGACGGAGTACAATAAAGGTACTATATATTAGAAGGCGAAGCGTAGTGGCGCTTCGCTTTTTCTATCCACATCAATGTTGATGCATTCAAAGCTGTAGACTCATTGAATATGAGTGAGGTAGTGCGCGTGGTATTCCGCAATTCCTTCACATCCCGCAGTACCAGTCCGTTGTTCTCGAGCAAAGTCTGGCGCAGGTAAGATTTGGGCAGCAGAGTAGCAGCGTTACAAGTGGAGACGAGCCGGATGATGGCCTCGAACGAATCAATCTCCATCTTCACATCGGGGGATACAGAGTATCGTTGAAACAATTCGTCCATCAGAATCCGATACCAGGTCCCTTTGGAGAACAGGATCATCGGCAACTGCTGCAAATCCTCAATATCAATCGTTTCACGGGAGCACCAGCTGTGGCCTGTAGGGAGAACAAGAGTAAGGTGGTCATCAAACAGAGGGACGCAGGTAAGCTCGGATTGGTCGATGCGGGAAGCAACAAGCCCCAGATCAACCTTTTTGTCTTTGACCATGGACACAATTTCATGAGTCTTCCCCGTAAGCGCTTTTATATCGATTTCTGGATAATCCTTAGTGTACAGAGCGATAAGATCAGGCAAAGTGGACTGTAAGGTAGTCAGACTAGCTCCAATCTTAATACTGCTTATTCCGGATGAATGGTATTTGGCGATTGTGTGCAGCAGTTTCTCCTCTAGCTTACGCATATCAAGCGCCGTTTCGTAGCAAATATACCCGATTCGGGTCAATTCCAGCCGCTTCCCCTTGCGATCAAAGAGCAGGACTCCAAGCTGGTCCTCGAGCTGACCTATTTTGCGAGATAGGGCCGGTTGGGTGATATTCAAGCTCTGGGCTGCTTTATTCAAGCTTTTCTGCTCTACAATTGTGGCGAATATATCCAGATGGTTCAACATCTTTGGGATCCTCCTACGATGATATGCTAATTTGTTATAAGTAATTATACAATAAAGGCATTTCCTTTATAAGAGGATTGAGAGTAACATAAAGTTTGTCAAATAATATTCACAATCATTGGTTAAATCTTGCATGAATATGGGAAAATAGTGAGGTGTGAGTGCTTCGCCGTCGTTTCATGTCGAAAAAGTGACATTTTATTGACGCTTGTCACATGCAGGGGTACAATGGAAGATGTTTGTTTGAAAGGTAGTCTATCGAAGATGGCTGATTTTAAAGGGAACATGTTAGTTAATTTTTGAGGGGGGAACTCTTGTACTATGACTGGAAACTCGTATTACTATCGAAAGCTCCATTCTTTACTGGGCGTCATTCCTGTCGGCTTTTTCTTGATCGAGCACTTGCTGACAAACTATGAGGCGTTCCGTGGAGGCGCTGAAGGTCATCAAACTTTTGTCAACAGGATTCACTGGCTGAATGATTTGCCGCTAGTGTTGTTTCTGGAGATTGTAGGGATCGGACTTCCGATCTTGTATCACGGTATTTATGGCCTATTCGTTGCATTCCAATCCAGGAATAATGTCAGTAACTACGGTTATTTCCGCAATCTGATGTTCACCTTGCAGCGTATTACTGGTGTAATTACGTTAATCTTCATTATCTGGCACGTATTCGAGACGCGGATTCAGGTTGCGCTTGGTCATATCACGCATGATGAGCTTGGCGTAGTGATGCACGATATTTTCACGAATCCAACCTTCTTCACTCTGTATGCAATCGGCGTAATCAGTGCGGTATTCCATTTCAGTAATGGAATGTGGTCGTTCCTGGTTAGCTGGGGGATTACAGTTGGCCCAAGAGCGCAGCGTGTTTCTACATTTGTATGGTTAGGTGTATTCGTAGTGATGTCCATTATGTTCCTTGTGACGATGACGGCATTCACAGATCCGCAATTTCAAGATACCAGCGTTCTGGACTTAAACAAATAAGGAGGGTGAACATCAATGGCTAAGTCAAAAGTAATTGTAGTAGGCGGCGGATTGGCCGGGCTGATGGCGACGATCAAAGCCGCTGAAGCCGGGGTTCACGTCGACCTGTTTTCTTTGGTCCCGGTTAAACGATCCCATTCCGTTTGTGCGCAGGGCGGAATCAATGGCGCAGTTAATACAAAGGGTGAGGGCGACTCACCTTGGGAGCATTTCGATGATACGGTATACGGCGGAGACTTTCTTGCCAACCAACCTCCGGTCAAAGCAATGTGTGAAGCAGCACCGGGCATCATCCATTTGATGGACCGGATGGGTGTTATGTTCAACCGGACACCTGAAGGGTTGCTTGACTTCCGTCGTTTCGGAGGTACGCAATATCACCGTACCGCATTCGCAGGCGCAACAACGGGTCAGCAGCTGTTATATGCGCTTGACGAGCAGGTACGCCGTTGGGAAGCCGCTGGATTAGTTACGAAGTATGAGCATTGGGAATTCCTCTCCGTTGTTGTTGATGATGAAGGGATTTGCCGCGGTATCTCTGGGCAGGACCTGCGTACGATGGAAGTGGTTACCTTCCGTGCGGATGCTACGATTCTTGCTACTGGCGGTCCTGGGATTATATTCGGCAAATCGACGAACTCGGTTATTAATACAGGTACGGCAGCAAGCGCCGTGTATCAGCAAGGCGTTACTTACGCGAACGGAGAATTCATTCAGATTCACCCTACAGCGATTCCAGGGGATGACAAGCTCCGCTTGATGTCGGAGTCTGCGCGCGGTGAGGGTGGACGGATCTGGACGTACAAGGACGGTAAGCCTTGGTACTTCCTGGAGGAGAAGTATCCGGCGTACGGAAACCTCGTACCGCGGGATATTGCGACTCGTGAGATTTTCGACGTATGCGTAGAGCAGAAGCTTGGTGTGAACGGCGAGAACATGGTATACCTTGATTTGTCTCACAAAGATCCGAAGGAGCTTGATGTAAAGCTCGGCGGAATCATTGAGATTTACGAGAAGTTCATGGGCGACGACCCGCGGAAAATCCCGATGAAGATTTTCCCTGCGGTTCACTACTCCATGGGCGGTATGTGGGTCGATTACAATCAAATGACGAACATTCCTGGATTATTCGCTGCCGGTGAGTGCGAGTATCAATATCACGGGGCTAACCGTCTGGGAGCTAACTCCCTGCTGTCCGCAATATTCGGAGGAATGGTTGCAGGTCCCAAAGCGGTTGAGTACACAAAAGGCTTGAAGAAGTCCGCTGAGGATGTATCCAGCGCCGTATTCGAGCGCGAACAGAAGAAACGCGCGGATCAGTACGAAAGCTTGCTTAAGATGGACGGTACAGAGAATGCTTATGTACTCCATAAGGAGCTTGGCGAGTGGATGACGAACAACATGACCGTTGTTCGTTACAACAAGAAACTGGAAGATACGATTGCGAAGATCAAAGAATTGAAAGTGCGATACAAGAACATCAACATGACCGATACCGCTAAATGGAGCAACCAAGGTGCGGCATTCACTCGTCAGTTGTGGAACATGATGGAACTGTCAGAAGCGATGACAGTCAGTGCTCTGCTACGTGATGAAAGCCGTGGTGCCCATTACAAGCCGGAATTCACTGAACGTGATGATGAGCGATTCATGAAGACATCCATGGCTAATTGGAAGGCAGAAGGTCCTGAGATTTCCTATGAAGATATCGACGTATCCTTGATTGCGCCTCGTAAGCGCGATTACTCGACGGATAAGAAGAAAGGGGGCAGCTGATCATGGCTGAGACCAAAACCATTAAATTGTCGGTAACTCGTCAAGATAGTCCTGATTCTAAGCCATATTCGGAGGACTTCGAGATCCCATACCGCCCGAATATGAACGTTATTAGCGCTTTGATGGAAATTCAGCGTAATCCGACTAACTCATCCGGTCAGAAGACGACACCAGTATGCTGGGAATCGAACTGTCTGGAGGAAGTGTGCGGCGCCTGCTCCATGGTCATCAACGGCAAGCCGAGACAAGCATGTACGTCGCTTGTCGACAAGCTGGAGCAGCCGATTCGGATTAAGCCGATGGCAACCTTCAAGGTTGTCCGCGACCTGGTTATCAATCGTCAACGCATGTTCGACTCCTTGAAGAGAGTCAAAGCATGGATTCCGATTGACGGCACGTACGATCTTGGTCCAGGCCCCCGTATGGCTGAGTCCAAGCGTCAATGGGCATATGAGCTGTCCAAGTGCATGACTTGCGGAGTATGCCTGGAAGCCTGCCCGAACGTGAACGATCGCAGCAGCTTCATTGGACCAGCACCTATCTCACAGGTTCGCTTATTCAATGCTCATCCGACAGGTGAGATGAATAAGGAAGAGCGCCTGGATACGTTGATGGAAGACGGCGGGATCGAAGGCTGCGGGAATTCGCAGAACTGTGTTCGCTCCTGTCCCAAAGGCATTCCTCTTACAACATCGATTGCAGCTATTAATGGCGATACTACCAAGCACATGTTCAAGAAATGGTTGGGTATGTAAAATGATTAGACTGACGAGAATTTATTTTCTCGTCAGTCTTTTTCTATCACGAATATATAATCCAACTGATTGAATACCAAGACCATTCTCATAGACAACACAGGTATGATACAGTTTATAGGGTAAATATCCATTTTGTTGACGAGCTGTTGGAAATATATTGCTTCGGAATGGATCTTGACAAAATAATTCAAGTTGAGCAATAATCAAATAGAAATAAAACAAGTATATAACACGTATAAGATAGATTCTTCGATATTTTCAGACAATTAATGTATGCGCTTTATTTTTCGCTTTTCTATACCTCGTATAAAAGCTTCTATCTTAGAATATGATTGAATCTAGTAAAAAATTGTCCTTGTTTGCATCGTAATTGTCCTATGCATCACTTCGAAACATGATAAATTTAATTCATCATACAACTCTAACACAAGCTAGTTCTTTAAGGAGGTGACTTTGTCCCCGTCAGCCGGATTGGGTTTCCCAAAATGTAAGCGCATTATGTAAGCGCGTTATTTCCGTGTAATTAGCACCATGTACAGTCTCCGTAAGTTTAAGCTACTCAATTAGGAGGTCGTTTAAGGATGGTTAAGACAAAGAAAAGATGGGTACCAGCCGTAGTGGCATCTGTAATGGCAATGAGTATCGTCGCGGCCGGTTGCTCGTCAAGCAACGGTACGGATAGCAAGGGGGCTTCAACGGCACCATCAGCTACACCTAAGGCGAATGAGCCAAGAATTGAATTGACGATGTTCATGAACAACTCCGGGCTTGCCCATCCGGATAATGTTAATCCAAGCGATAACCCGTATATCAAGATCGTTGAAGATCTTGCCAATGTCGATCTGAAGATTGAAGTACCGGTTTATGCGGATTATGCACAGAAGTTTAACCTCCTGCTGTCCTCAGGTAAACTGCCTGATATCGTCCACACGAACATGGATCCTGAAGCTTACAAAGCAGCACGCGACGGCGCATTCATAGATCTTAAGAAGTATTACGACAAATCCCCAATTATTCAAAAAGTAATTACACCAGAAATGATGGAGCTTGCGAAAGATCAGGCAACAGGCAAATACTTCAGAATCCCAATGGCCTATGATAAGTCCCCTCAAGGCCAAGGAATGTATACTCGTTTTGACCTGATTGAGAAATATAATGGCGGCAAATGGCCAGAGTCTGTTCCTCAGTGGATCGAAGTTATGCGTAAGATAAAAGCAGCTGATCCCAATAATGTCCCTATGGCTAACCGTATCGTAGGAACTTCAGGAATTGCCTTCGGCGGTGCGAACATTTACGGTATGTATGGCGCAGCACCTTATAGCTTCCGTGTACAAGGCGGAAAAGTCATTCCTAACGTACTGCTTCCTGAGTACAAGGCTGCAACAGAAGTAATGCGCAACCTTTACACAGAAGGTCTGCTTGATAAGGAATTCGCAACATCAGACGGAGTCAAGTTCTTCGCGAAATGGGATACACAAAATGTTCTTGCAATGTGGAATGGCGCTGACCAGGTTGCGGCTGGAGCAGCAGCAGCTGTAGCGGATACAAAGATCGACAAGAAACATTGGAAGCTTGCAATGGCTCCGCCGCTTAAGACATATCCTGCTGAACTGAAAGATCCTAAATATGCAACAGGCTTCCAAGGACTTCCAATTTCCACTCATGGTCTATACATTTCTTCACAATCCAAAGAGCCAGACCGTGCATGGAGAGTAATCGAGGCTTTTGCAGCCAAAGAATTGTATGAAGCTATTTTCTGGGGTAAGGAAGGCGACACTTACACCGTTAAAGACGGCAAACGTGTACCAATCGCTGATAAGCTGAACCACGCAGACCGCCGTTGGGTATTGAACTTGGCGCTAGTATATGGTTTCGTAGATGGTCAGGATGTCAAGCAAGCTACTCACCAGCAACAATTAGGCGATTCCTACTTTAAATTCCTATACGACAGCTTGAAGCCAACGGCTGAGAATGCTGCGAAGAATGGCGTAGGCTCCTTCCCGGGATATGTAGCTCCGGATGAAGCTTCCAAGAAGACAGTTGAAGCTCAACAAGAAATTACCCGATTCACGATTGAAGCGATCATGAGCCGGATTACGATGGATCAATTCTCGCAAGAAGTGAAGAAATGGGAAGAGAAGTATGCGAAGCTGATCTATGAACCAATGCAGCAATACATGGACAAAAACAAGGATTACCTGAAAAAAGTCGGCGTGAAAATGGTTGACTGGTAGGATCTATGTCATGTAAATCGGCATTATTCAGAGGATAAATTCGAATATGGAATGATGCCCGTCAAGTGCCATTCAGCACTTGATGGGGTATCATTCCATCTTTCTAATTAAACAAGCACTTTATTCCGTCAAGAAGGAGGCATCATAATGGAATCCTCAATGCAACCTGTTCCAACACCATCGATCCAGACTCCTAAGAAACGTAAAATAAGTTGGAGTCGGATGATCCCGCTGTATATGTTGATGCTGCCTATGATCCTATCCCTATTTATCTTCAACTATATTCCTATGTATGGAATCATTATTGCCTTTAAGAATTTCTCGGTCTATAAAGGATTCTGGGGCAGCGATTGGGTAGGCTTGGATCATTTTGTATATTTTCTTAAAGATGAACGCTTTTGGATAGTTATGAAAAATACGCTCTTGATTAATTTTTACGACATATTGTTCGGTTTTACAGCTCCTATTTTATTCGCATTACTTGCCAATGAATTGTATCAGAAAACATTCAAACGCGTTATGCAGACCATCTCCTATTTGCCTCACTTTCTCTCGTGGATTGTTGTCTCAGGTATTTTCTATCAAATATTTTCCCCAGAGCATGGTCTCTTTAATGAAATGTTAAATGCATTAGGGTTTCAATCCACGGATATTATGACTCAGAAAGATACGTTTCGGGGCTTGCTAGTATTTGCGGATATATGGAAAAGTGTAGGATGGTCGGCTATTCTGTATTTTGCCGTAATAGCAGGTATCGATACTACATTATATGAGGCTGCCTGGATTGACGGAGCCAGCCGATTCAAGCAAGCGATTCATATTACGATTCCTCATCTGATGCCGATGATCACGCTCTTGTTCCTTTTAAAGATTGCGAACATCTTTGAAATTGGCTTCGATCGAATATTCGTTATGCAGAACCCGCTCGTTTATGATGTGTCGGACGTTATTAGTACGTATGTTTATCGAGTAGGCTTGGAACAAGCTCAGTACAGCTTGACTACAGCGATCAGCTTGACGCAAAGTGTTCTTGGCTTCCTCTTGCTTATATCTTCCAACTATATTTCCAAGAGAGCAACAGGGCTTGGTTTGTACTAACATCAGGTTTACGCATTAAAGGAAATGCTAAGGAGGAATAAGAGATGATCCATTACAGCTCTCCATCACGGAAAGTTTTTAATATCTTCAACTATACTTTTTTCATCATAGTCTGTCTAAGCATCCTTCTTCCTTTCATCAATGCACTTGCGATCTCCTTTAGCAGCCATGCAGCTGTAGTTAGAGATCAGGTCCAATTATGGCCGGTTGATTTCCAGTTGGATGCCTATAAGAAATTAGCGGGGAACTATACGTTTGTCAGATCGTTCATGAACACGGTATTTCTTACAGTCGTGAATACATTCTTGCAAATCGTGGTATCCCTCGCCTCTGCCTATGCTTTGTCCAGAAAGTATTTGATCGGTAAAAAAGTACTGTTCTATTACATCTTGGTTACGATGTATTTCAGCGGTGGTTTGATTCCTTTCTACCTCCTAGTTAATAATATGGGCTTGAACGACACTTACTGGGCACTTATTTTACCTGGAATGGTGAGCGGTTTCTATGTCATCGTATTCAAGAACTCCATCGATCAGCTTCCAAAGGAATTGATTGAGTCCGCTGAGATTGACGGTGCAGGCGAATTCAGAATGCTGTTCCGCATTGTGCTTCCTCTTGTACTGCCGATGACCATGGCCTTTACGATTTTTAGCGCAGTGGCCAACTGGAATGCCTGGTTTAATGTCTTGTTGTTCATTCGTGAGAAGAGCATGTGGACACTGCAGTATCAGCTGCGGGATATTCTCGTTAACGCGAATCTGGATGTATCCAGGGTCGATGAATTCTCGTTAAAAGAGCAGCTGCAGCTTGTGCATCCTGAGAATTTGAAGATGGCAGCCTTGATGTTAACGGTTATTCCGATTATTATTGTGTATCCTTTTGTTCAGAAATATTTCTTGCATGGACAATTAGTAGGGGCAGTTAAACAATAGCAAGCATACGAACAACATTTGTGAACACAAATGTTCAGGAGGATCCAATGAACGTGAATTCGTTAGTGCAGCCGGAGGCGGTCGCACAGCCTTGCCGCAATTTCTGCATATTGGGAAAGACACGCATCCTCGATCCGCTTGATGGTCGGGAAAAGCTAGTTCTAGCCAATTTTGCCGCACATGCTACGGGGAATGTAGTACTAATCGACACCGAGACAGGTGCAGGCGAATCGATAATGTTTCCTGGCGACGCAGGGGCTTGGGCGCTATTCAATTGGAATGACGAGAAATTAATCGTTGGAACTTGTGCGAAGTATGGTTATGTGCACAGCCTTGATCTGCGAACGCGCACTTGGGCGGAACCGCTGCGTGACGAGAACGAGACTTATATCTGGAATTTCACTCAAGGATCGGATGGGTATCTGTATGGCGGTACCTATCCGGGTTGTGTTCTCCTCCGCTATGATCCAGACAATCACGTATTGGAAAATGTGGGCAGGATGTCCGACAATCTCAAAAATATGTACAGTCGTTATGTAGGCTCGGTACCTGGACATATTATCGTGTCGGCAGGCCTGGATGATTCCTTTGCGGGTGCATGGAATATTGAGACAGGGGAGCTTACACGGTTCGCTCAGTTTCCCGGGTTCCCTCATCTTACAGAAGCGAACGATACTTACATTTGCATGAAGCTTGGAGAAGAGAGCTATTATTACGATTCCGTCACTTTTCAACCGTTGGACGCCGCAGCCGTTGTTATGCAACCAACGCAATTCGATATTAAGCTTGCAGATCAGCTTCAAGGGCAAGCCATCGCATTGGATAATGGCTGTTTTGGAGGTGTGAGAGGTCAGGATTATTTCATAGCTTCTCATATTGACGATGTGCCAGAGTTGAAGCGAATCCCTACAGAAGCACCAGCTACCCATATTTATGGGCTGACAGTTGACGATGAAGGCCGTATATGGGGCTCGAGCGGATTCGGACAAACGATCTTCAGCTATGACCCGAGAGATGGAAGCTACTGGAACTCCTCCGTTGTGTGTAATGCGGGCGGAGAAGTGTATGGAATGCGTTTCGTGAACGGAAAGTTGTTCTTAACCGCCTACTCTGGAGGAGATCATATGATCTATGATCCTTCGCAGTCTTGGGATCAGGTTGGGAATGTGAATCCTCGTACATTGGAGTCTGTCTATTCGAAGTGGATCAGACCTCTTGGCCATAGTATAATCGGTCCTGATCAAGCGATCTGGACAGGCTGGTCAGCTAAGTACGGAGTCTATGGAGGCGGAATAACCCGTCTGGATACGGAGACGCTTGAGTTATCCTCTTGGCCGAATCCGTTGGCTGAGCAGCAGGTGTCGAGTCTTGCTTCTGATGATCAGTATGTATACTTCATCTCCAGCTTGGGTGGGAACGGTCTGCAGGCCCAGGATGAGCCTTGCCACTTCGGAGTGCTGACTACAGATGGCAGCTTAGTTCATGGTGAGGAGCTTCCATATGGGACTAAGCCTGGCAAGCTATGCTCCGCAGGAGGCCGTATATGGCTCGTATTGGATGATAGCTTAAGGGTATTCTCTCCGAGTACGATGAGCTTTATCGAGACGGTAGCGGTCGGACAGAGAGTTCACGGTCTGTGCGTTGCAAATGATCTTAACCTGCTGTTGTTCACCGACTCGGAGCTCCTTGTTCTGAATGTCCAGACCGGCGAGTATGAAGTGCGTGCAACGCTGCCGGGTATAGTGGATAAAGCTGTAATCACTCCGGATCGCACTCTGTATTTCGGTGCAGGAACGCAGCTTTATAGACTCAAGTTAGCTGTACTTGGAGTAGAGTAAATTAGAAAACGCTAAAGGACCTATATGTCCTTTAGCGTTTTCTGGATTGCGCAACTCCAACAAGATACTTAGCTGTGACCGTTTAAGTCTTCTTCCTTGTTTCGCAGGAACTCTTTGCCATACTCTCCGTGAGGGTGTATATGTGCTTCCTCCATCTGTATGGTGGAATGTTCAATGCCGTACTTATTCTTAAGTGTTTCATTAATGGCAAGAATGATGCAGAACGGTTGGATTTTGTTGTCTATGAACACATGTGCAGTGAGCGAGTAGTGGTCCGATGAAATCGCCCATAGATGCATCTCATGCACATCCTCGACGCCTTCAACGCTCCCGATCGCTTCACGAATCTCATCCAGGTTAAATTTCTCTGGCACAGACTCCATCAACACCAGCGTGGATTCCCTCACAATCTTAGCCCCGCCAATAAAGATAATGCCGCCGATTACAAGACTGATAAGTGGATCGAAGTACAGGACGCCTGAGAAGTAGATGAGGATGGCCGAGATAATAACTCCGATCGAGCTTAGTAAATCCCCAATAAAGTGCCAAAGGGCGCTCTTCACATTCAAATTGTCCTCGTCCTTCATACTTCGACTGAGCACGATTGTTAGCGTCAGATTGACGATAAAGCCAATGGAGGCGATCGTTAACATCAGACTAAGCTTGACCTCTTCAGGATGAATAAACCTCATTACACCTTCATAAAAAATCCCGATCGATATGATACATAATGCCAGCCCATTCAAAAATGCAGCGATGGTCTCGAATCGCAGGTAGCCGAAGGTGAATCTTGCATTCGGTTGCCTCGTGGCCATATAAATAGCGGTCATGCTGAGTCCAAGGGCAAATACGTCTGACACCATATGAGCAGAGTCGGATAAGAGCGCGAGTGAGTTGGAGAGCAGGCCACCGACGATTTCTACGATCGTGAAGAAAGCGGTGAGGAGTAAAGTGATCCATAATGTTCGTTTGGAGCGGCTCTGTTCTTTGACATGCTTCAGATGATGAAAATCGTACATAAAAGAGCGCTCCTTTCGATTCATGTCGCTTATTTAGAATAATTCTAGATAAGAATATTTTATGCCATATTATCCAATTTTGTCAATAGAACACGAAAACCCCCGCGGATGCGGGGGCATGTATGTTAATACCTGATTCCAAATCAATTAGTAATCAAATTCCGGTAAATATTGATCATTCGATTAGGATTATCCCAAGAGGTGCGGTACCCGAACAAATCGCTAATCTCTCTCAAATTGACCAGTACCCGGTTGTTCAGAATATTGAGGGAGGTGGAGATCGAGCGGATCTCATCCTCAGTGTTCATCTTATATCGGATTTCTTTGTGATCCAGATCAATCCTTACGTAAGTGGCACCGAAGGCTTTTAACAATTCATCCGCTGGTGACCATGTCTTGCCGTCAATAATGACAGGCTTGTGGGCTGTGAACTTAACTTCCTGATTGTCCACTAATACCCTGATAAAAGGTAAAGTTCGCGCTTGTGCTGCATTGGATAACAGGGTGATATGTCCGCGGTCCAGTTCCTCGATATCTTGAGGAGTCATGCCTACAATTTTACTAGTTCCTGGGGGAGGCGTTAAATGTATAGAATGTTTCTCTTTCATCATAGTCTGGAATTGCGATAGCTGGTCTTCCGTCAGATGTTTGAGATTAGTTCCTTTATATTGGGCTAGGAGTAGACCGATGCTCTCTGCGGCTAATGCACCGTTAGGTTGAATGCGCGTACTGCCAAAAGCAACATATGAGGAGCCGACTAATTTGCCTGTTAGAATGACATTGTCTGCATCCTTCAACAAATAGCTTCTAAGCGGCAGTCCGTATTTGTCCGGCTTCCCGATAGCAAAGCCCTCTCGGTTAGAGCGGGAGCCTTGAATGTCAATGAAATACCCGCCAACACTAACATTGTCCCAAAACATTCGACCGCCAAGCAGATCAGAGGCTTGAAGCACATATTCTGCCGGATAATGGTTATACTCACGAACATACAGGGATTGTGGATCCCCGTTCAGTTCCGCCTTCTCGAACCCGATAATGTGCTGACGAAGCAAGTCGCGGATATAAGGCATCTCTTCCTTGGCCACTTTCATAGCCGCTTCAATAGAATCCGGCTTGCTTGGGTCAACATCATACACCTGGAGAGCGTTGATAATGACCTCGCCGTCTTTTTGATGCAGGATATTAAGTCCGCGCAAATTGGCTTTATCCGGATTCTTCAGTTCATGCCGGGCGACTATAGGTGGGAAGCCATAAGCGATATTAGCGTCGACATACGTCTCAGGACCGTATAGTGTTGTGCGTTCCGGTTTGGTCAATTGCCAGAAGGATCCGTAAAACTTCTCCCAGTCCACACCTTTGAACTTCATCATATAGGTGGCACTCATATACTCTCGCTGCGGCGCGTGGTATAAGGATTCCAAGCCAGGCATCGGTTGAATTCCAAGTCGGCTAACGAGATGGGCGCTGTCTGTATTATCCACGAAATAGTCGGCTTCCAATTTCTTGGTCTTGCCGTCCTTCGTCTGATAAGTAATCGAGCGAATTTGCTTATGTTCCATTTCAATATTGGTAATTGCAGCGTTAACCTCTAATGGAATCCCGGTAATTAATTGATTGAAATAAGTGGTAAATTCCGTTAACTTACGGATCTCACCGCTGTAATACCTTTCGAACAGCTCCTTGATTGAGCCTTGGAGCAGCGACTTCCCTTGATCATCGAACGTTTCGTCCAAATAAAGCATCTCACCTTGAAGAAGTTGCCCGCCAATTTCAGATGAAGGCTCCAGGATCCCGACAGACAGACCAGAATCATGGGCTCTCTTGGCCAAATACATCCCCTCTAGCTCGGTTCCGACAACTAAGATGTCGTATTGCTTATCTATCCATGGGAAGAAGGAGTCCATTCCCTTGCTAAAGTAGCGGTAGCCCGCTAGCCCAGCAAGCAGAACGATCATGATGAACGTTAGGCGCAGGATCGTTTTTTTCACCCCAAATGTTACATCCCTTCAGTATAATAGTTGTCCTTATATATTTTACGTAGTTTCCCCGAAAATAGAAAGGAAATTTTATTACACCCATTGATATTTGTTACACAAATGAAATATTTCTGTCATAGAACTCTAATGTTCATGGGGTATGATAGTAAACAAGACCCCCTTTTAAAATATACTATGAGGACTTCCACCGATGGAGGTCCTCCTTTTTTTACATTCATGAAAATTATTAATTTTATATGAATGATGCTGAATGATGAAGGAACAGTGAGAAATCTTACACAATACGACAATTAGTGCATGCTATTGCAAGTTGATAAAGTCATTAATATATCCTATTATTGGTATTAGATTATAGTTCGCAAGGACTATGCAATAGGCGGATTTTACTAAAATACGAACCACTACAACTTGATATTGGCAAACTTTCCGAAAGGGAGGGACGCAAAGTTATGGGCCTAACGAGCATATCTATGGTTGCCAGACTGCCGGAATGTAGGACTCAAGCATCTACCTTTTGGTGATGTTTTTTTTGTGTGCATTATAAGAAAGCATAATTTCTAATACAACTATGAATCAGGGTGATAGTGTTCAATGTCTAGATTGTCCAATAAAGTTGGAGAGGTGGAATAAATGGCGAGCCATATATCAGAACGTGAACTGACCGAGTTGATTAATCAGTTGGAGCTTGATTCCGGGAAAAAGAAATTACCGCTTAACTACAAGCAGGATAACCTTTACGAATACGAAATCGCCAAAGACGGGTCTATTCATATTATTGATAATCAAATCTTTGTACAAGCTCCGAGCGGGACTGGAGATTATCCAATGATTCAAGCCAAAGATCCGGTTGTGCTTAGAGTCAATGGGAAAGAAGTGCACACAAAAGTAACTGTAACGGAATCCGATTTGATTGAATGGAGTATAAGAGAAACTCCAATGTTCGAGATCACCGTATCGGAGGATAAGCTCCAGGCTTTTTTTCATCTGAGGTCTAAGGAGCGGTATGATTGGCGCTTAACGAATCAACAAGCCTCCTCTGATATCACGGTCTCTGCATTTGAAGACACTACACGCCTCATAGATACAGTATTGTTACATGATGTTATAGCCTTGTTCCGAAAGAAATTAATCAAAAATCCAGACATTCCGGCTATCCAACAAGAGCTAGACGTATCCACTTATCAACCGGTACTCATCGCCAAAGGGAAGCCTGTTGTCCCGGCAGAGGACGCCCGATTGGAACTATATTTTACCGAGCAAGTGGAAAGTGTGTTTTCGGAAGTTGCAGGGGTTGTCGATTACCGGAATCATCTGAATATCCCCTCCGTGCAGAGAGGTGACGTCCTGGCCAAGAAAACTCCTGCCGTTCAAGGTATTCCCGGTTGCGACGTGTATGGAAGAGCCCTGATCCCGAATTCGCCCAAAGATATCATCATTGTGACCAAGTCAAGTGTTGAACTGAATTCCGAAGGAGAAATCGTTGCGCTCAGAGAAGGTAGGCCTCGAATTACCGGCAACAAAATCAAGACATTTGACATCTCTACTTCGTATATTGTTCCAGGGGATGTAGATATAGAGACCGGTCATATTTTCTTCTCTGGGGACGTCGTTGTCTATGGTGATGTAACGGACAATATGATTATTGAATCGCTCGGAAATGTGTATGTGTTCGGAAGTATATTCAATTGCACTATAACGGCAACGGGCAGTATTTATATCAAAGGCAATATGATTGGGTGCAAGGTGTATTCCGGTTATTTTGGCGTTATGTTCAATAGGTTGTACAGCAATGCCAAAATGTTGCGCGAGCAAATTAATAACCTTCTTTCTGCATCCAAGCTGCTCATGAATATTCTGGAGTCCAAAAACCAGGTTGTGCATTATGGGCAAATTATCGTCCTATTAATGGAAACGAAATTTAAACAAATTCCTTCTATTGTTAAAGAAATGCTTTTTGTCATCGCCAATGTGCAACAGATTAAAAAGCAGGATTTTCATGAATTGAAGCATATGCTGGAGTCGTTTCTGCAGCCTTCTACTCTACATGAGGTGGCAACGATCAGTGCACTCGAGAACTTTCATGCTTTGCTGCAGGAAACCCATCAAGAGGTAGCCAGAATGCAGGAAGTGAAGGTTCAGGTCAATATTATGCAGTGTCAGAACAGTGAGTTGAAATCCAATGGAGACATTGTTGTTTTACGTGAAGGGGTGCTTCTAAGCGATTTGTTCTCGTCAGGCAATATTGTGTTCAGAAATGATGCTTCCGTGTGCAGAGGAGCCAAGCTGGAGGCTGGGGGAAGTATAGATATCAAGACCGTAGGTGGACAAACCGGAGTCGCCACCGTATTGAAGGCTAAGAGACAAGTGAAAGTGAAGAAGATGTACGCAGGTAGAGTTTGTATTGATCGATATTGCAAAGATATTTTTGAGGTAGTAGAGAACATGACTTATGACAACAAGAGCGTGAAACAGTGACCAGAATTCATTGGATAGGCAAGAGAATGTGGTAGAAAGCGAGTGAGGAAATGCAATCTATACGTTCGAAATGGAGTCATTACGTTGGTTTTCGTGTGAACAGGAACATCTACAACAAGTCCGGAACACTGATCATCCCTGAGCAGGAGATACTCACTCAGAGGGAAATTGAATTGCTCGCTTATCATAGTATTTATCTTGAGGCAGAGGATCTAGATCATATCGCGCTCCGTCCGCTTATTGATTCCGCTATCTCTGAAGTGAAGGACTATTTTCGCAAGGTACGCCATTCCAATCAAATTCCGTATTCAGATGTTCGGGAGAAAATTATTCCTTTAATTATACAATTAAGCAGCCAGTCCAATTTAAGCGACGTGTTCAAGTATATGGAGTTACACGATGAATACACCTACAGGCATAGTATCAGTGTTTCGCTTATAGCAAGATTAATTGGCAGCGCCAAAGGATTCAATGAGCATGAGCAGGTTGAACTCACGATGGCTGGTTTCTTGCATGATATAGGGAAGGTTCGAGTACCGGATTCTATTCTTAATAAGCCTGGCAAGCTTACGAAAGAGGAGTTCGAGCAAGTGAAACAGCATACGATACATGGCTTTGACATTATTAGGAACAGCCCTGGCATACCGTATCGGCATGCGCTTGTTGCCTTGCAGCATCACGAACGGGAAGACGGCAGCGGGTATCCCTATGGTCTTAAATCACGCGAAATTGATGAGTATAGCAAAATTGTAGCGGTTGCTGACGTGTTCCATGCGATGATCTCCAGAAGAGTGTACAAAGAACCGGTTCCGTTCTATAAAGTACTGAAGGAAATGTCGGAGAATGCTTATGGTCTGCTTGAGCCTCGCACCACCTTGTGTTTTGTAAAAAAGATTATGGACATGCTGATCGGGAACAGAGTGAGGCTCTCCAATGGTGCGGTAGGGAAGATTATCCTGATACACCCTATTCATCCGGTGAGACCGCTGGTGGAAGTGAACGGGAAGTACTTGGATTTAAGCAAGGATTGTTCTATTTATATAGATCAGATCCTGTAAGGTATGGTTGGAGTTTGTTTGATGGATTTGGATTAATGTGAGCGCCCTGCTGGTTACAGCAGTGGCGCTTTTTTGGTTTTGTGAGTTTTTTGTCAGATTTCCTATTTATAATTAGTTATTGAGAACTGCAATGTAGAGCGTTTGTCCTAATACGATCATGCGACCAAAGAGAAGGGGATGAAAATTAGTAAGCAATAAGACCTAAATGATACAAAATGTGAATATATTATGAGGGTAAAATTACCTAGTTTATCTAGTTCTATCGGATTTTCGTGTGATATAATATCGAATGGTGTCGAATGGGATTGATAGAATTAAAGATTTTCCAATAGATTGAGAGTGCCCGCTGGGATGGTGAGTCATGCGGAGGAAGAGGGGGATTCGGAGGTTTTTATTGAAAAATCGGGAACTTAGATTGGCGATTTATCACACGATGCTTATATTGCGTTCCAAAATTTAAACCCACGTAGGGTAATTCCAGGTTTTTTTGCGTGACAATAGAGCTAAAGTAGGAGGTTGTTGGAGTGCTTAAAAGAAGGAATATAACAAAGAACATCGCTATCGTAGTTATGCTAATCCAGATTTTCTCCTTGCTGCCAAGTGGGTTTAGCAGGGAGGTACAAGCGGCGGGGGGAGATAAGGAGGTCTACGCAGGCCGAGCATTAATTGGGAATGCTTCCCACGGAGCCGAGAATGCAATGATAAACTTTCCAAGGCCATCAGGCGATGAGGGTCATACCGCTATTTCTGACGTTCCTGGCTTCAAGCTAACGGAGTGGAAATACCTGCGTCCCGATGCTAATTTTAGTGAAGGAAAAGTATTTATTGGCATGAAGAGGCAGCCAGGGGAGAAGTTGAACGGGTATGTTAAATTTGAGATCGATGTTGCGGATAACCCCCAGCTTAGTGAGCTTGCGCTAAGTCCGGATGCCCAAGTGAGGTTTGGTTATCAAGCATTGTTCTACTATGAAGGATTAACCTGGGAAAGATACAGCTCAATCAAGTTTATTATTGACGGCAGGATTGTCTTAGACGGTTTTGCAAGTAATGGGGATTTAGGAGCTGACAGTGGTAGCTCTTCCTTTAATACGGACTCCAAGATTGAGATTATAGTGGAGGGCGGAAGAAGGATTTTTGAAGATGGTGAGGCGGGTACCGGTGCAGCTGGTGTTTTCATCAAATTTGAAGATAAAACCCGACCCGTTCTAAAGGAATATACCTTTACCGGTAATGGAGCGGAAAGGAACAACCTGGTCAACCAAAAAGAACTGTTCGTCAAGCAAGACGAACATATTACACTTGCCTACAATTTCAGTGAACACGTCAAGCCATACTCGCTAAATACGAATTACTACGAGCATTTTACGAAGCATCCGCTGTTCGTAAATCCGGATAGAACTGGACTCCCTGCCGCAGGACAGCAGCAATACTTGAAAAACCTGACTTATAACGCCGGTAACTTGGGCTCGTTTCATAAAAGTGTCGTCTTCCAATATATAGGAAAGAAGTATCATCACAGCGGCAATCTACCCTTGAATCCGGATATAACCGGAACTTCTACAGGTAGCGCTCCTGTTGACAAAACGATGGAAGAGAAGTTGGAGGAAGCTACATTCGTCGACGGGGCGGGCAATATAGCCACCATTCAGCTTCCAGGCAAGGCGAGCACTTCCAGCAACAATCATCTAGTAGGCGATACCGTCAATCCTTTTGACTATCAAAATGGGGGGTACCGTGTAATTATTGATGCGGTGGCGCCTAAGTATACGAAGGGCGGCAATGGGATTCAACCGGAAATATTAACCGGAGTCACCTTAAACAAAGATGACACGATTGATTTCACTGTGCAGTTGACAGAAGAAGCGATTGTTAAGGACGCATGGAAATTAAAATTAGATAAGACTTTTCTGCTTTTTAACAATGGAATGAAAGCCTACTATGTTACGGGCACCAATACACAGACTTGGAAATTCCAAATGAAAATTCCAGACGGCGTAAACGTTGAGGCACCGCTTCTGAAGGTCGTTGCGTTATCCCACGATGACAAAGCCGGAGCGCCTGACACCAACGTTCTGCAGGATTACGCAGGGAATATGCTGATTCAGCCGGCAAATTATGAAGGCATTCACGTGGACGGAGACCAGTCCAACGTCAACTCGAAAATCGACTGGGCCACTCTCTCGATAGACAACACGAAGCCTGTGATCGGCTTCCGCTATGAGAATGGTGGAGCGAGCAGCTCGACCTACCAGAAAAACGGGAAAATTACGATCGATGCAAACGATCCGGTCTTAAAGGTGCCGGCTCTCGATCCGGTGGGAAGCGGGACAGATCGGCCGAGCAAAGGGATATATCGCCCTTCCAATATGACAGGGCCTTCAGCGCCGTCTGTCGGGCTAGTTTATTACATATGGAGTAAGAGCACAGCTGACCCTTTCGCTAAGAAAGGCGACGATCATTATGCAGCGCTCAAAAGGTACTCCCTTACAGCCAAGCAGCCCAGGACGGACCTATATCCGACAGAAACAGAGTTTGCCGAGCTCAACCTGCAGGTCGTTAACAACAAGACGAATATGCTTGCCCCGCCTCCTCAAGCTTTGACGGACGAGAACAGCGGCGAATGGTATTTGCACACATGGACGGCGGATATGACGTGGGACTCGGCGAGAGAGCTGATGCAATATGAGAAGATGCAGAGCTATATCCAGAATAATCAGACTCAATATGATATATGGATTGATGAAGCACCAGGGTCTGAAGCAGATAAGAAGTTTTACGCCGACAACAAAGCTCTCGGAGAAGTGGGTAAATATGAAGTATGGCCTTTATCCGATTTCAAAAAGGACGATTCCAACTGGACTTATCAGGTAGGCACTATGAAGCTGGACAATCGGGCACCAATCGTAACGATGGGCGACATCCGAGATAACCAGACGGCTAACGCTCAAGTATCAGCGACGGTCGTAGATGTACATAGCGGGATTGACTCCGTGCAATACAAATGGGTCAAGGACGGGAACGATCCGGAGGAAGCGATTTGGCTGGATACAGCACTAGTAGTTGACAAACTGACCGCCAACACCTTGAATGACATTTTTGAAGACGGCAGTTATTCGTTTTATGTCAAATCCGTTGATAAAGCAGGCAATGAGCGTATTGCCAAGAAGGAAGAGCCTGTAATCGTCAACTCGGAAAGTCGCGTCCGCGCAAGATTCGAGCCTGAAGCGGATCCGAAATATGTCAAAAGCCATGATGTCTTATTCCATATCAGCGGGCTCAACCCCCAAAGCTTGAACACGGTGACGTCGGTGACCTATGCCACATACGCACCGCAGTCGGTGACTCAAGCGACTTACTCGCCGCTGGATGCCTATGTAAAATATGCTTTCAGCACCAGCACCATACGTCCATCCGAGGATTCGGATTTCATAGAGCTTACAGCTTACGCCGAGAACGGGCAGAACGGGGAACAAAGCTACTTGATCCCGGCGGACTCAACGAAAAACGGCTTGCAATATGTTCATATTAAGGCCAAGGAAGCTGGAGCAGAGCGGTACTACTATTACTCGAAAGCCTATTATTTCGATAATTCGCCCCCAACCATAACGTACAGCAAACATGGGGTTGCTTATCCGATGCCTGCTCACGAAGTGATCGTTACGGTTACGGAGCCATACAGCACGGATGGGGTTACGAAAGAGTACATGTGGGTCAAAGCCGATGAAGCGGCGCCTTCAGAAGGCTCAGCAGCTTGGATCCCTCTGCTTGCTAACGGAAAGGTAGTCATTGACAACGCAGCTCTTCAAGTTGGAGAAGTCGTAGATTACAAGTTATATGTGAAAGCAAAGGATGGAGCTGGAAACAGCATCATCGGCAGCACTACGAACAGCTTCAAGATTTCCAAAGCAGGAGCAGTAGATACGCCCCCTGCACCATCGAAATCGGATTTGATCTATTTATACGGTGATACGGAGGACGGATATACAGCGATCGTGAAGCTTGGTCTCGAAACGGAAGATAAAGAAGGCTACGAATTCTCGATTTCTCCGGATAGCGGTGCCAGCTGGATGAAATGGCGGCCATATACGAATTTTGCAGCAGTATCGGTTCCTACCAATCAGGCAAATGCTCTGCAAATTCAAGTCAAATATAGGACTCCTGGTGGAGTCATCAGTGAGCCAAAGGCGTTGGACATTGCTGCTCTCTCTTCGGAGGAGCCGGTTTATGCGCTGGCAACGCACAGTACTTTGAAGCCGGTTAGCCCTGATCAGGGGGTAGACATCGATGTTGTTCTCCCTCTTGGTATTAGAGTAGTGCCATCGGCTGCAAATCCATCTGCTCCTGTTCGCAGCGGGAACAAGTTTACGGTGAAGCAGAACGGAACTTATACGTTTGATTTAACGGATGCAGCCGATCCGGATCGCAAGGATACGCTGTTCGTCGTAGTCAAAAATGTAGACGCGACTTCGCCATTAGGCAGTATTACGTACTTGAATACGGAAAATACGAACGGGAATATATCTGTACAGCTAAGTGATCTTACCGAGCCTGTCCGGATCACCAATAATAACGGACGGTCGATCTATACGTTTACGGAAAATGGGACTTTCACATTTGAATTTATGGACGAAGCGGGCAATACCGGAACCGCAACGGCCTCTGTGAACAATATCGACAAGGAAGGGCCAAAAGTCAAAGTTGTACGCTCCTACCAATATGGGGAGAACAACAGCAAAACCTTCGCCACGATCAAGGATGACAACGGCAATGTGCTGTACTCGTCCGGAGTAACCCTCGAGGTGCAAGCTGTTGATGAAGCATCCAGGGATTTTCGAGTATTGGGCGGGGAGCCTGTCGTTACGATGCAGCGCAATGGAGTCGTTTCCTTCATCGTTACCGATTCTGTCGGGAATACGACCTCTATTGAAGAAGAGATTACTACTATTATTTCTGCAAGGCCTAAAGCAGAAGCTGTAACGTACACCTTTGTAGATGAAGCGGGTAATCCGGTTCCGGATGAGCAAATTGTGACAATTGACGGACAGCCATACGCTAGGGGCAAAGTGCAAGTGTCATTAAATGGTCGAACGGAAACGATGAAGAACAAAGTGTTCTCCGGGGTTGTGCCGCTTGGAGGAAACGGACAGTACACGAATCAAATCAGCGAGCCTGACGGATCGTTTACCTATTCTCGAATTTATTCTTCTGAAGGCTCAAGCACTCTGGCTGTATCGGATTTGCTAGGAAATGTGAACAAGGTGCCGATCAAGGTCAAGGGGATCGATAATATTGCGCCGGAAATTCGGTTGAATTCATCTGTGGTTGCGATCGCCCAGAACAAGCCGGACTTCGACTTCCGTAAGGATCTTGGCGGATATATCGTATCCGACAATGTTTCCAAGGCGGAGCATATAACGGTGTCCATCAGCGAGCTGGATTTGTCAAAGCTTGGCCGTCAGCGGGTGATCTACACAGTATTGGATCAAGTCGGGAATACGACGACGGTTACGCAGGATGTCATCGTTGTGAGCGGGGATGGCATGCTTATCTTTGCAAACGATGTGCTTATTTCTTCATCCAGCGGGGAGACCGCTTTGTTCGACCGGAGTACGCTGACCTTCAAAATCGTCAGACATAACGTTATGGATGTGAATGGACAGGACATGATCAACGAATGGGGAACCTTCGACTTGATCTACTATTCGGGTCTGTATCGCGAAGGCCAAATGAAGACCATCGTGGAGCGAACGACTTTGAAGAATTTGCTGGACGGACAATTCGCCGTTACGTTCCCGCAAGCCGGCTGGTACACGATCATCGTAAGAAACCAGGAGCGGGAGCGGGAGTTCGCAATGTTCTTTATCGGAAAGCTGGATTAACGAATGATTCGTCAGGTTAAGGACAGGAGGCACTTCCATTGAAGCTGATCAAAAAAGCGCTGGCGCTTACGCTGGCATTCCTATTACTGTTAGGCTCGATTACCGGCATCACAACCGCTGTTGCGGCTCAAGTCAGCTCGCCCGAGGTGACCGTGCTAGAAAATGAACTCATTAAAGTTACAGTAGACAATGCAACCGGCCGCTTCGGCATCCGAACGGTGGAGGGACAGCCGATCCGTAAAAAAGATCAAAACGTGAATATGCTGTTCCAGGGAGACAATCCGGAAACGTCGTTTACGACGTTCCGGATCAATGGAACCGATTATATTTTCGGAAATCCGTATAAATTCGGCGTCAACTTCTTTTCGGAAATTACAAAGCCTCGAATCGTGGAGAACGCCAACGGAACGAAGCAGATTGAGACGATTTGGAAAATCGAAGGTGTTGAGATTAAGCAAGTATTAATGCTTTATTCCAATGCTTCGGATAAGCAAAATGCAGGGAATGTTAATATTCGCTATGAGGTTTTTAACCGGAACGGTGCACAGGTGATGCTCGGCACCCGGATTTTGCTGGACACGATGGTGGCCGGAAATGACGGACCTGCGTTCCAAATCGGGACGGCTTATAAAGCTCCTCTGATGGTGGAAAGAAAGCTGGTGCATAACCCGGAGGACGATCCGAATATTTCGGAAGAAGATCGAGCCTATTATAAGTTGCCTCCTTATTGGGTAATGCGGGATAAGCTGGATTTATCGAATCCTCTTGCTACGAATGTAATCGCTTATGGGTTTAACAATTTTGCCGAGAACAACATTCATACTGTGGAAGAAATGATCGTTGGGCATTGGAACAGCTTGGCCAATACGAAGTTTGATTATATGCCAAACGGAAACCTTGATTTTACAAGAGACACGAATGATTACGGATCTGCCGATTCCGCCGTTGCCTTCTACTGGCAGCCCAAGGCATTGGCCGCTCAGTCGTTCCAATCCTTTGAAACGGTTTACGGCCTAGGGGAAATCATCGAGCCGGATAAGGTGTTCTCGATCCGTTATATCGATCCGCCCCAGCAGCTTGCGACATTGGAAGACAACAGCGGGTATGCAAATGAAGGCATCTTCGATATCACCGCCGATATCGAGAATCTCCCTATGTTCGATATGGAGCATACCAGAATCGATGCGGAGCTTACCTTGGAAAGTGGACTTAGCTTCGTAAAACTGGACGAAGCCGAAAGGATTGTGCGGGATACAGACGGCAAGGTACAGCTGGAAGAGTTCCGCAGCAAGGAGCTGGAGTTCCGAAAACCGGCAACACCGGATGAGGCGGCTCAGGGAATTCAACCCCCATTTAAGCCGGGTGATACGATCACCGTAAAGTTCAAGGTGCAGGCAAAAGGCAAACCATGGCCTACTACCAAGGAATACAATATAACCGCAAGAAGCCCGCAAACTCGGAGCAAGATCGAAGGTCTTGAGGACGAAGGAATTAAAGCCCAGTATGAATCGAGCAAGGCGAATTTCATCATGCTGCCGCCAATCGGGCAAGCTTCGGCTACATATGCTTATGGGCTAGCTCCCAAAGAGCTGTTCAGCAGCGACGTGAAATATATCACCGTCAATATGACGAATATTGATGCTTACAACACGGGAAATGCAACTAGCGATCCAAACTTCGATGTTTACCTTAAGGAGGTCAATTCCGGTGCCCGCTACAAGGTGCCAGTGAAAGAATCAGTCCTGCTTCAACCGACAGATGACGGCTTCTCGGGAGATATGCGCATTACATACCGGGGCGGGGATCAGGTTAATGAAAATGGAGACCCGATCGAAGGCAAAACTGGCCTTGGCCCTGAGCTCCCGTTAGGAGAATACAAGGTCGAGATTGACTACAAAGGAGACGCCGGCGGGGACGAGGAAATCGCTGCGCTGTTCGATATTACAACGTCACAAACGTTCCTCGTGACCGATAACGAGGAATCCCGGATTCGGGAAGCAAGCATCCTGGCGATTTATAAGCAGGTAGTCGATCTAAGAAACATAACCGAAAGCAGGCTGGAGGAGATTAACGAGTCGTTCCCAGGCAAGCCTTTTGAATCGGTGCTGGACTTGGGAGCTGCTAAAATCGTTTATAAAAGTCTTAAGCAATATGTCTCAATTGCAAGCAAGGCGGTCGATCCGGAATTTGACACTGCCGAATTTTTGGATGAAGACGCTTTGGAAGAGGTACCGGCTTATGCGTACGAGTTATTCGGGTCGGATGAGGAAATGGATAAGTTTTTCAAGGACGAGGACAAGGAACAGCTAGTCGTCGTTCGGGGGATGATTAAGCAGGTCGGCACAGGGGACGACATGCAGGTCGTTGTGGATACAAGCACCGAGCCGGCTATCATTAATGACGCTGTAGCCTACAAAGGTAAGGATATGGTGTTTGCACAAGGAAAATTAGACATTTTCGATATGGAAAACCAAAGAGGTTATAATACGATGCCATTTTTCGATACCCTGTTTGTTAAGGGGGACGGAACATTAAGCGTTGCGAACAGCGGCTTCGTATTCCATAAAGGGGAATGGACGCTCGATTTCTTCAACGGCTTCGACAAGGCGCTTGGTGAAGATTACGTGATCGAGAATGAAACATTCCCGGACAGTGGCGGCAATGAGGAAGACGACAGCTTAAACGGTACGATTAGCTGGGCTGTCGGAGCGCTCGGCGACAGATTGAACCCGCTTCGTCAGCTGATGATTTCGCATATTTATTTCAACAAGCACAGCTTGTTCTCATCTTCAATTTTTAATTTCGACGGCTTTGGCATTTCGTTTAACGATTTTATTTTAAGGCCGGGCGGCATCTCCTTCGGGGGCAAAATTTCCTTGAAGGTCATTGAAGCCGAAGTGCGCAACGTCATTTTTAACGATAAAGGCTTTGTTGGCATTGATGCGGCGCTCAAATTTGACCTGAATGAGGAATTGGGATTATTCGGACCCAAAGAAGAGGCCGAGAAATCAGAGGAAGCGGAAGAGCCGAAGAAGCCAAGCGGTGAGATTACGGTTGTTCACTATGTTCAGGATGTAGAGGGCGTTTCCAATCGTTATGGAATCAAGTTCGAAGCTCAGCTCAAAAATATGCTGGAAATCAAGGCGGAGCTTGCCTTCAAGAAGGTCGCTGACGGTCGCATATTGCCCGATGTAATCGCATTTGGCACGACTCTAGGGAAGCCGGGAGTCCTTATTACCGGGGCTACATATTTGCAGGCTATTCGGGGGGCGGTTCGCGAGCTGGCCGATACGATTGCTGGAGGCACGAAGGACGATCCGTTCCCGCTAGTCATTCAAGCTGGTGTCGACCTCAGATTCGGTATTGCGCCTGCTTATCACTTCGGGGCCATCGATCTCACGCTGAAACGGACGGGAATCGCCATCCTTGGGAAGCTGGATTTCTCTACAAAAGCAGAGCCGGAAGACGATGATTTGCTTCCGATGATTACGATGGCGCTTCTGGAAGCCCAATGGGTAACCCCTTGGTTCGTTCGACTCCAAGCGGAAGTAGACATAGGCGGCTGGGACCTTATTATCGGGAAAGCCGGTATATTTGTCGGGCAAAATCTCGAGAAAAACCGAATCGATTTTGAAGGCTATATCGGTGCGAAGGTGCAAATTCCAGGCGATGTGCCGGTTGTCGGCGGCATGCCGTTAGCCAGTGTGTTCTTTGGAGTTAATAACGATAAAATCTGGGGCAGCGTCGGCATCCTGTTCATTACCTTAGGCGTTACCTATTATTGGGGCGGTGGTGTCGAATTTGGCACCTCGGACGAAGGGTTGCCTGAAGGATTCCTCCATATGGTCGTCGAGGATCCGGAGCGCGGGCCTCAGCTGCTTGTGATTGGGCAAGGGATGAAGACAGTCGCTACCTCCTGGATCGATGCAGAGAAGGAAACTCACGAGGTGGTCTATCATCAGGTTGCAGACGGCATTAGCGTGCGGGATAACGGTTCTATGAGCGTCGGGATCGGAGGAATTACCGTTTCCAATAGCGGTAGAGTGCACGAAATTCCGATGGAGGGCGTAACCGGAAATGCGATCATCGAGATGGAGTATGTAGAGAAGGACATGCCGAGCTTTACACTGAAGGACACAGCAGGAAGGCCTTATCCAATTGTATTCGACAATACGAACACGAATCCGTCGGCAAATGCGTTCACGCAGCATATTCCGGCAGGGCCATCGACCGACATGGTGGATGTGCGCAAGGCGTACATCATCATTCCCGAGGATCGGTTGAAGGATGGAGGAACATGGACCTTGACCGCGCTTTCTGCAGTGGAGACGCGATTGATCAACGTTCCGACCACTTCGAAGCTGACCGATGTAAGCCTGGCACCTAGTGGAGCGGATGCGAATCAATTTACAGCTTCCTGGTCTGTAGAGCATGCAGGAGCGGGGGACACGATCAGCTTGTATCTTACGAAGGAAGCCGTTTCCTCAACCAAATCCTTAACGGCAAATGGGCAGGAAGTGCTGGAGCCGGGCGAACCGGGCCTTCTCATCGCCAAGGATCTTCAGGTCGACAACAACGGCGTCGTAACCGGAAACGTAACGAACGGCAGTGCGGTCATCGACGTAACCCGGGTGTCTATGCTTGGAGACGAGGAGGATATCCGCGGACTGCTGCAGCAAGGTGATTATTATCTGCGCGCAGAGCTTAAGTCTGATGCTTCCTTCGGGACGAAGACTTCAGCGCAGAAGTTTGAAATTGTCGATCCGCTTGCTCCGCAGGAGATCAGTGAGGTAAGCATAGAGCCTGCCGGTAATGGATTATTTAAGCTTTCCTTCAAATCAGCGGCTAAGAAGCCGGGTCACGATAACTTCGAGCACAGCTTCAAAATCGAGGCGCTTAGGGAGCAAAGCGGCAAGCTCGATGCTTACTCTAATTTTGGAGAACAATTGTTTACTGAAGCAGAGCTTATACAATATTGGAATGCCGACTCTGGTAGATATGAAGGTATTGTTCTAGGGGGCTGGTCCGCAGCGACAACGTCGGATGAAATTAACCCGAACAGCCTTGAAGGAACTCCGGTCGACAAGAACACAGCTCAATATATCGGACTAGAGGTTGGTCATGAGTACGTCATTGGAGTTACGGCGGTAACAAAACCGACCAAACAAGCAGATAAGAATGAGAACTACCATTATGCCGGAAGAACGGACAGCACCTTGACGCTTCTGCCTGTGCCAGCTAAACCAGGGCTGGCGAGAATAGCTACAGTTAATTCGGCTCCTGCCGCATATGCACCCAAAATGGAGCTGCTGACCAATCAGGCGCAGCAAACGATCGAGCTTGTATCCGATCAGAACGACATCGAGGTAGAGGCTTACTACTCCGAGGAAATGATTGGCAAAGTTAGCCTTACAAATGATGGATCACACAGTCAAGGTACACTGCAATTGAATCAATTTCAAACCGACGGAACTTATGCGATCGAGCTTAGGGCGAGAAACACGAAGACTAAGGACCTTTCGGTTACTATGCTTTACTTGAAGCTGGATCAAATTGCGCCGATCTTATACTTGGATGAGCCGGTTTCCGGAAGTCGGACCATGGATGGGAAAGTATCTTTGAAGGGTACGACAACTAATGATGCGGTTCTTACGGTCCAAGAGCTACTTACTCTTCCAGACGGAACGGAGCAAAAGGTAAAAGAAACCGTGCTTGCCGTAGCGGATAATGGACAATTTGCTGGAGAAGTGTCTGTGAAATCTGCAGATCCGAATGTCAAGCTAAGAATCGTCGCACGCGACGGTGCAGGCAATGAAAATTCGGCATCGGTGGTCCTTACTAACGACCGGTTCGACGCGCCCGTCGCTTTGATCCTGAGAAAGCTTCCTGTATTTGAACTGAAGGCTGACGGCAGTGAAAGCGGCAGCCGGCAAATTGAAGCGTTCCTTCGCATGGCAGACGGGAAGGATGCGAATGGAAAGGCGAAATTCAAGGAAGTAATCATGTCCGCTGAGGAAAAGAAAAATCTGAGCTATAACATTGCGATGGGCGATGCAGTTGAGCTCGCTGAGGATGGAACGGTTACCGGGATTGCGGCCGGTGCAAGCGTTATTCAAGCAAACTACCGAATATCCAGCGATGTAGCCCTTCAAGCAATGGTTGTGGCATCGGCAGAGCTTCCGATGCAAGAAGCGTTAGACAGTATTGCGGCTTCTATTGCCGTCATACCGGGTAACAGTGGACGTACAAAGGTAATCGTCAACGATGCTGGAAAAATGCTTGGCCATCAGCTTGCATACAAGGTATTTTCGGGAGGAGCTAATGTTGTACTGCCTGAATTCAAGGAGCCAATCAGCTCGTGGAGCCTTCTTCCTTACAACGGAGAAATTGCTGCGAACTCAGGTGATACGATTGTTGTAGCCAAGAGAACGTCAGGTGACAAACTGGCTGTGGCTAGGTCCGGCAGACTCACCGCTAATGTATGGTCTCCGGTATTTCCCGGTGGCGGATTCGCAGGAGGAATACTGAATCCTCCGGCGAAGCCAGGAGAGCTGACGGTTAATGATGTTCCTTTAAAAGCCGAAATGTCCGAGGATGCTTTAATCGCCCATATTACGGCTGAGGATGCAGAGGCTTTGGATCAGAAAGACATCATTATTACTTCCCAAAATAAGTCGTTCCGCTCTTATACATTCCGCATTGATAAAGAAGTCGCACAGCAGGTCGTGAGTCAGAATAAAACGATTCAGATCGATCTACCTACGGGCAAGGTAGTGTTGACCCCGGATCTGCTCGCAGGAATGGATCAAGATTTGGAAATAAGAATTGTGCCAAACAACGAGCAAGCCATAGATGCGATGAAGAATATCACCGCCGACGTGGATGCCTCCCTATTGGCTGCAGGGCAGGGCTTTACTATGGAAACGAATATTCCGGAGTCGAACTGGAGCTCTTATGTTGCTGCAAAAATTCCAGTGCCTGATTCGATTCAGGTGAGCGATATAACAGCAGTCGTACTGCAAGGTCCGGACGGACAATGGACGACGCTGCCATGGAAGTTGGATCTTGTAGACAACAAAGCTTATGTTGACGTGAGTCTGACGGGACAAGGCAACCTCTTCTTCGTCAGAAATACAAAGAGCTTTGGAGATGTCGAGGATGATTTCTGGGGTAAGCAAAGCATCAAGGATGCATCGGCTAAGCTGTTCGTGTTAGGGAAGGGCCCTGACCAATTCGAGCCGGAAAGCCAAATCACGAGAGCTGAATATCCAACCATATTGCTTCGTGTAGCCGGGTTGATGAATAAGAATGCAGCTGCAAACTTTACGGACGTCGGTTCGAACGACTGGTATAACCGCAGTGTATCGATTGCGGCACAAATGGGCATTGTGAACGGTTTGGAGGACGGTACGTACGCCCCTCAAGCTACGCTTTCCAGAGCGGAAGCGATGACGATGGTCGGAAGACTGCTGAATGTGCTTGGTTTGGCGGAGGACATCTCGGATCAGGAGACAGACCGCATCCTCAGCGCATATAACGACAAGGATTCGCTCCCGGAATGGGCGAGGAAGCCAGCGGCACTGAGCATTAAGAACGGCATTATCCAAGGGGACGACAATCATAATATGAATCCGTCCGATGCTCTGAACCGTACACAGGCTGCGGCCATCGCTGTAAGGCTTGATCAATGGATCACAGCAGGGAACCGATAATCAATTGAGGCGGTGTGGAAAATGGCACTAAAGCAAAAATCAATCTTTGCGATTGGATTTGCTGTTGTATGCATAGCCCTATGGGCATTCTCTAGTATGTTTCTAGCTAACGCCAGCGGGCAAAACTGGATCGACCATGCGGAAACGAGCTGGTATGAGAAGGAGCATGTCACATTTAATATCGATACGGAAGAAAAGCTCGCCGGTGTGGCTAAGCTAGTCAACGAAGGTGCCGTCATCGATGGGGTCCCGATCGACGGTTTTAACGGTAAAATACTGGAGATCGACGGAAATATGGATTTGACCGGCCATCTTTGGGTACCCATTGGGACAGGAGAACATCCATTCAAAGGAACGATGATTGCCAAAGGCGGAGGCCAGGTCCAAATTATCGGCATGAAGGTAGATGGAAGCTTCCTGTACACCGGATTAATCGGAAACATGGACGGCGGAACATTGGGCGGCTTCGAGTTTACGGATACCGGTTCCATTAACATTCAAACCGTCACACAGAGCACTTACGCTTTTGCGGGTGCGGCTGTCGGAAAAATGATCAATAACAGCTATGTCTACGATATAACGAATCATTTGCCAGTCGTCGTTAATGGAGTAACGGTTCAAAGAACTTCTGTTGGCGGAATTGTTGGAGCAGGCGACGGAATCGTTGCCAACTCGATAAACCTTAAGCCGGTTCAAGCGACCGGCTCGGAAGTGCATGCCGGAGGGATTACGGGTTATGCAGACCTCGCCGGATTGAAGGTAAAGAAGGTTACGAACGAAGGGGCCGTTCATGCGATCAGCGTTAGCGGGGCTGTTTACTCCGGAGGGATTACCGGGTATGCCTTCGGCTCCATAAGCATGAACGAGGATGATACGCCCATCATTAACAGCGGCTCCGTGACCGCAACCGGCGGGAATACAAGCTACGCAGGAGGAATACTGGGGAAGGCTAACGCAGATGTTACCTTCTCCAATAGAACGACGAATGCCGGGGCGGTCAACATTGAAGCGCCTGATGCAATCGGCACGTATGCCGGCGGGCTCGTTGGAGCGCTTACAGCGCAACCGATGGACCGTACATTTGATATTACCTTTACAAGCACAGGCCCTGTTACAAACAATGGGGGGATGAACGTTTATACGGGCGGTATTGTCGGTATGACGGAGAGCTCCTTTACGTGGAAAAAAAATTTCACGAATAGTGTGGCTGTGGCTTCATCAGGCAAGCAAAATGTTTACTCAGGCGGGCTGATCGGTAGAGGACTCAGCAATATTCAATTCCTGAGCTCCGCCAAGAGCACGGGAGCGATTTCGGTGTCCGGTGGAATTCATGCAGGCAAGCCTGATGAGGCCTTCACCGGCGGGTTGATCGGTTATGCTGACACTCGGGTATTGCTGGATAGTGCGACAGCGGGTGCATATGACAATTCAGGAAGCATTACGGTAACCGGAGGAACAGGCCTATATACAGGAGGCATTGTTTCCAACAGAGCCTATGCGAGAGCATCGGGTGAAGCGAGCACGAATGTCAACAGTACGGGAAATATTCAGGTAACAGGCCTATCGAAAATATACACCGGTGGCTTTATTGGGATGGTTACAGATGACGGAATTCTCGATAAAACGATTACCGGAGCGTCTTTTTCGAGAAATATAATCGTAACAGCTGCTGCATCTGGCCCGAATGCAAAAGTGAACACCGGGGGGATCGTAGGTTACTACGCCCCTGGGAATAACATCGGCGGTATGATAGGTACCAGCTTCCGGGGAGCACTCCATGTTACCGGTGGAGCCGATGTGTATTCGGGCGGTATTGCGGGGTATATAGATGGAAGCACGATATCGAATACGAATGTAGGAAATACAGCAGCCGTCTTCGCTTCGGTAACGTCTGAAGGAGCTGCCGGCGGTGTGGCTGGATATCTTAAGGGCAGCGTGAATACGGCTGCGATTCAGTTTGTTGCGGTGAGAGTAACAACTGCCGGCGGTTTTGCAGGCGGGGTTGCAGGGAAAGCCCAAGGGCTAATTAGCGGCGCAACGGTCGGCCAAAGTGAATTTGTTGGCCCTAATAGTGTAACTATTGATGCTGCGGTTGCCGCTCCGGTTGATGGGAAGGATCTCGTTACGGCCGGCGGTATTGTCGGCATTAACGATCAAGCTCTTACGATTGCCGGAAGCAGTGTGACCAAAGTCGGCCTAATCACCGAAAACGGGAAAAGTGATTATTCATTAGGGCTTGTAGCAGGTAATCTCTCTGCCGAAGCTATTATCGGTCAGGCCGGGACACCGATCGAGGTGAATCAGGCGGTAATCGATGTAAAGGCCGCGAATAGCAGCATTGGCGGAGCGATCGGGGTAAACCGTTCACCGGCCGTTTACTTGAAAGCAGAGAATGTGGAGATGAAGCTCCAGGCACCCTCGGCCAAAGCGGGGGGAATTGCCGGGATCAATTACGCTTCCTTTAGCGATGGGGATGCCTTGTCCGTGAAAGGCTTAACCGTAACGGCTCAAGGGAACGGCGCTTCGATCGGCGGTTTGTTTGGGGAGAACCATGGGGCCGTTCCAAGTACGTTGGCGGAAAATGTGAAGGTCATTGCAGGAGGGAATGCGAATCGAATCGGCGGAACCGCTGGCTACACCACCGGTTCATTAACCGATTCCCAGGTAAAGGCATTGGAGGTTGAAGCGAACGGAGAAGCAGCCGAAGTCGGGGGAATTGCCGGGCGTTCAGAGCCTTTGGGTGACAGCGTAACACCGGTTGTTCTAACCAACTCTTCGGTTCAACTTGGAGATTCGTTGTTCATAACGGCCGCAGGGGTGAACAGCTATATCGGCGGGATCGTCGGTTATGCCAAAACAACGAGCATATTGAATCCTCAATTATCTGCGGTAATACCTGATTCGGTTATTATGACCGTTAAGGCAGCTCGTGTGACGACTGGCGGAATAGCAGGCCGGATCGAAAGCGGAACGATTGTCGGGGACGCGCTGAGGGCCAATATGCAGAACGTGATGATTTCCACTACGTCAGCTGCAACGGACGGCTATACGGGCGGGTTGGCCGGATATAACGATCGTACACGAATTGATAAAGTCGTAATGAACAATGTGAATGTGATCGTCAGCGGTCCAAGAACGATTGTCGGCGGAATAGCAGCCTACAATAAGGGTACTTCAACAGCTATTCTTACAAGCAGCTATGCGGAAAATCTGAATGTAAAGGTCAATGCTTCGGCAGCCTCGTCAACAGTCGGCGGCTTCATCGGTCTCAACGATGTGCGGGATGGCGACCCGAGTCCAAATCCGAATACCGCAATTAGCACGATTCAGAACAGTAGGATCGTAGGGAATGTTCAGGTATCCGCTCCGTCTTCCATTACTGGAGGGATGGTAGGGGTGAACCGGAGCTTGATTGCCAACAACAGCATCACGGATAAAATCAACTTATCCTCCAAAGGGAATGCGAGCATCCTCGGAGGGCTGGCCGGTTCGAATACAACAACCGCCACCCTATTCTACACGTACTCCAATGCGAACCTTACTCTGGAGGGGGAGGATTCGATTGCCGGGGGTTTAGTTGGTGACAATAAAGGCCGAGTGCTATCCTCTTATATCGATATTGATGTAACAGGCAACGCTAACGGAACAGCGCAGAAATACGTGTACTTGGGCGGGCTTGTGGGCAGCAACAGCGGTACGATCGAGAAGTCTCATTCCACGATGAAGGTGACTGCAGGCGGAACTTACACGGTAGTCGGCGGCTTAGTGGGTGAGCATCAAGCAGGAACGATTACCAACTCCTATGTGGGGGGAGAAGTAGTCGCGAACGGCGCTAATTCATTCTCGGGCGGTTTCATTGGTCGAATTACGGAAGGCTTGGCCACCTACAGCTACTCCGCAGCACAAGTAACAGGGAATAACGGCGCTTATGCCGGCGGCTTCGTCGGACGCTACGATAACATCAATAAAGAGCTGCTTTATAAGAACTATTATTTAAAGGATGAAGTCTTGAACATCAATAAGGATTTGCCGGATTTTGCGGAAGGCGAGCATCGTTTTCTTAATGCGCATGTAAGACTTAGCACGCTTCTGGCGGAAACGTTAATGGACCGCGCGACTTTCCCGGATTTGTCGGGATGGGATTTTAACGCGGCATGGAAATACGGCTCCCTGAATGCGGCCTACAAATATCCCGAGCTGATCCGGACAGCCAATACCGGGGGTGGGGATGGCGGAAGCAGCGTCAACACGAACCTCAACTGGTATGTGCGGGATAAGGGAGCGATCGTTTTTGAAGTGAAGACCGAAGCGGAGCTTGCGGGGCTTGCAGCCATTGTGAACGGAACAATTCCCGGCGTTCAGAAATTCGACTTCAAGGACAGAACGATCCGGGTCATGAATCCGATTCACATTCAATCCAACCAATGGGTACCGATTGGATTTAATATGGATAGTGTTTTCCAAGGGACGCTGGACGGCGGTCATCATTTGATTGATGGACTTAGCCTACTGCCTGATCATAATTATTCAGGATTGTTCGGTGTTATCGGATCGAATGGTATTGTCACCAACTTGAACATGGAGCCGTTGTCGGTCTCGGGCAGACAGAGCACCGGGGGAGTGGCAGGCCTTAATCAGGGGAAAATATCCAATTCCCACATTAAGCTGCTTGGCGGTGCCCATGTTAGAGGTGAAACGGCCGGGGGCTTGATCGGTACGAATACGGGGACGATGGAGTTTCTCACGCTTACATTAGACGGCGGCAGCCGAATCGAAGCATCCGGGAATAACGCCCTGGTTGGCGGAATCGTAGGAGATAATACATCCACGGTTCTGACTAACAGCTTTGAGCTAAGATTGATTGATGGCAGTATAGGCAGCTCTGCGAATAACGCAGTAGTCGGCGGAGTGATTGGGAAGCAGACTGGTGATGTCACCGGACTGCGTGTCAGCATCGTCGGGAAGTACATTTCTTCTTCAGGTGCGAACCAAACTTTAGGTGGAATGATCGGTCGTTATGTGTCCGGTGTTGCCAACGATATAGTGCTGACCCTGAACGGCAAGCTGGAATCGCAGGGGACGGGGTCCGTCTTGGGCGGTATGATCGGTCAGTCTGATGCCGCGAACACGATCCGCAATTCGACGGTGACATCGATTGAAGCAGGTCCTCATCTTACTGCTATCGGAACCGTAGGCGGACTAGTCGGTAGTAAGACGGGGAGCGGCAACAGTACGTTCGATATCGAGAATGTGAAGGTAGAGAAGATCGTCATCACCAATCCTGCAGGCATTCCCGACATTGTGATGGGTGGGATTGCAGGCAGGCTTACGAATACGGTCGTGCGACTTGCACAATTCGATGCAACCCTGAATGCCGCAGCCAATCGAGTCACCGTAGGCGGTATAGTCGGGCAAGGTCAAGATTCGATTGTGTACGGAGCAGACGTTATGCCAGCTATCACCTCTAGCGCATCTGCAGGGGAAAGCGTGATCGGCGGTGTTGTCGGGATCATGGCGTCGAGCACGAGAGACAAGGAATTCGATTTCGGCAGCAAAACGCCTTACTATCATGGGATTTATGATGCATCTGTTCATACGAAAGAAATAGTAGCGCAAGGCGTGGACAACGGCCCCGACCTCCTCGTTGGCGGAATTGCCGGTAAGCTGAGTACGGCTTCGATCTATTTCTCGAAAGCAGCATCAGAGCTTGCGGTCAGTGGCGCCAAAATCGCAGCAGTTGGTGGATTAGCAGGCTTCAGCGATGGAATCATCGTCAGCTCCACAGCACAGAATGGAATACGGGCGGATTCCACCACGATTTATAGCATTGGCGGCATCGCAGGTAAAACGTCGGACGGTGAAATCCACTACACCAACGCGGTTAACCGAGATGGGAAAAAAATCGCCGTCAGCAGCGCAGTTACAAAACCAAGCATCATGCCGGCCACTTATGTCGGCGGGTTCGTAGGCTCAGCGGATCGGACGAAAATCTCGAATTCATTCGCCGATATCCCGGTTGAGGTAGTTGACACGAATCAAGAAAATACGATTTATTCAGGTGGCTTTGCGGGCTTGCTTGGGGAATCAACGATCGGGGATGGGCAACTGAAGCGGGTTTATTCCAAGGGCAATGTGGTCGTACAAGGAATTACCGGCGCTTATGCCGGCGGTTTCGCAGGCTCGGTTGATCACTATTCGATTACGGATGCTTATGCAGCCGGAACGGTTTCCAACACCGGCTTCGATTCCCGGAGCGGCGGTTTTGCAGCCATCATTGAGCGTAAGGCTAGCATTAGTAGTGCTTACGCGGTACAGCAGCAAATTACGACGACCGGAGTCAATCATGCAACGCGATCGTATATCGGGGGTTTTGCCGGATATAACGATGGTATTTTGACTAACGTCTATGCACATGTCCCTGAGCTGATTCGGAATGTAAATGGTGCCAACGTTTATCTCGGATCACTGATCGGCTACAACTTCAGGGACGGAAAGGTTACCGCATCCTATTATGCCGGTACCCCTGCTCCAATAGGGCACAATGCAGGCGCTTCTGCAGGGGTTACACAAGAGGACAGAACGAACGCCTTAACATTTGCAAGCTGGAATATGGAGCCGGATGTGCACTTCCTGCTGGAGAGCGCTCCATCCGACGAGATTGTCCTAGTCAGACTGAACCAGCTATCCGCTGCCGTTCTCCTGAACAATGATCCGACACTGGACTATTATCGTCTGTATCATCGGGATACTGCGGTTAAAGCTGATGTAAGCAAGCTTGCTCTTGGGGCAGATATTGATTTGAGCGGGTTTCTATGGATTCCGTTTGCTGATTTCCGAGGCGAGTTTGACGGGAGAGGCTTCAGCATTAGCGGCTTTAACTATTCAAATTCAGCGACGAATACATTCGGGTTCATCTCGGAGCAATTTGGAACGATCAAAAATGTTAAGTTTGTGGAACCTAGATTACAGGCTGGCTCGAACCTTGGGGTGGTTGCCGGAGTTACTCATCCCGGGGCTGTGATACGCGATATCGAGGTAAGAGGAGCCAACGTTGCGGGTGTTGATGATGTAGGTGGAATCGCAGGTACTAATGCCGGCACGATCAGTGGAGCTTCAGTGTCTGGAACCGTGACGAGTTCAGCCGGTTTCGTAGGCGGCATATCAGGCAGCAATGAAGGTCAAATTCAGAAGTCCTATGCCTGGGGCAATATCCGCAGTATAAATCCCGATTTGGCGCTTGCTGCGGGTGGGATAGCCGGTGAGAATACGCCAGCGGGTACGATCAGTGAATCGTTCTCATCCGCCTTCGTTGACGTCGCTTCCAAAGAAGCAACGGCCGGGGGAATTGCCGGAATCAGCCGCGGAGCGATCGATAACAGCTATTATTCCGGACGAGTAAAGGCCGAAGGCACGGATAAAGCGTGGGCCGGCGGGATCGTCGGTTACGCTGCGGACGGTAACATCAGTTATGTCATGAATGACGGCCAGGTTATTGCAGGAGTTGATGGCAAGCTCATTGCAGGTCAAACCTTTGCCGGAGGAATTGCGGGCCAGAAGGAGAATGCCGCCACACTTACTAACACCCTCTTCGACAAGCAATTGCTGAAGAGAAATACAGCTTATTACGATGCCGCTGGGAATAGAGTGATTGGAGAAACGGGCAAAGCGACTGGCATTCTAACCGAAAACTTGACTATGGCTACACTGTCAGCTAACTTTGACCCGTCTAAATGGCAGGCTGTACAGGGCTTCTACCCGCATTTGACCGCATTTAACGGTACAGCAGCTTCCAAGCTTAGCGCTGTAGCCGTTGTGCTTCATGAAGACGATCTAATCAGCAGCATTACATCGGACTTCGGGTTAACACAGGATGCAGCCGTAATGTGGACTGCGAATCCGGACGAAGCAACGATAAGCGCCGCTTCAGGAACGCTCAAGGGATCATTAAAAACAAACGGAAGCTCTGAATTAACAGCCTCCGTAAACGGAAGCTCCAGAATCATTACGGTTAATACTCCAGCCTTAAAATATGGGGAGACGGCTGTAAAGCCAAAGGTTGTTTCGGGGGCAGACCGCTTCATTGATCAGGTTTCTGTTGTACTCGCAACCGATGAGCCTGGTGCCAACATTTATTATACGCTCGATGGCCGTCAGCCTTCAGATGCTTCCTTACTGTACACAGGGCCAATTGTACTAACACGAACTACGACCATTAAGGCTATTTCCTTCGTTAACCATAAGGAAACGAGCGAAGTGTTCTCGGGTGTTTGGACGCAAATAGCTGTTAAGCCTAAATCGGTATCGGGAGCGACTGTCTTCAGTGATCCGATATCTGTAGCGCTGGCGACTGATGAACCTGGCGGAAGCATTTATTACACGTTGGACGGCAGTCAGCCGAACTCAAGCTCTATGCGCTATATGGGTCCTATTCGTCTAACGCGGACTACAACGATTAACGCGGTCACTATCGTAGACGGCAAGGGACCGAGCGATGTATGGTCCGGAGTCTATACGAAGATTGATCGACCGAAGGCTGTTCCTGGTGCAGGAAACTTTGTGGGCCAGGTTTCCGTAGTGCTGTTGACAGACGAAGCGGGAGGGACCATTTACTACACCCTGGACGGGAGTCCACCTACAACGGCCTCGACGTTATACGAGAAGCCGATCGTGCTGAGCGAAACGACAACGTTAAAGGCAATCACTTCAATAAATGGGATTGGAGTAAGCCAAGACTTAATCAGCGTTATGACAAAGGTACCGGCACCAAGCGGAGGATTTTTCATCCCGCCGCCTCCGAAGCCAGCTCCTATCGCTGCTAATATCGGCAAAGAAACGGTTGTTGCAGGTGAGGAACCCGTTACAGTTGCGAGAAACAGTAAAATGACGTTGACCGCACCCGAGGGTACAATCCTGTATTACACGACCGATGGCAGCATCCCGACGAAGAACAGCCCGGTTTATACAGGCGGCATTTTAATCACGGGGAATATGACCATCAAAGTGATCACTGACAAGGATGACCGGGTCGTAACGATGAACTACGAGGTTGCGAATGCCAAGTATGAACTGAAGGCTGAAGCGAATCAGGTCAAGTACATCAAAGGATATGACAATGCTCAGTTTAAGCCGGATACCGCCATTAGCAGAATTGAGCTTGTCGAAGTTCTGGCTCCTTTGCTCGACCGGGAAGATGTTACGGTCGGCAACCTGCTTACGGATATAGAGTCCGCTGAGCAGGAGGATCTGGTTGCGTTCTTTGCATCGGCTGGCATCATAGAAGGATACCCAGATGGTACGTTCGGCGGTGATCGAGGGCTGACCAGAGCGGAATTTGTAGTCATTTTATCTCGCGTATTGAAGCTGGATATCGAGGAGGAAGGAATCACGATCCTATCTGACGTGAAGGCTCATTGGTCTGAGAAATACGTTAATGCCTTTACGAGTGCAGGTTATGTGGATGGTTATCCTGACGGCACCTTCGCACCGGACAAAGAAATTTCCAGAGCGGAATCAGTCGTGTTGATCAACAAAATCATCGGTATGAAGAAACAAAGCATGCCTGCCAAGTATACCGATTTGGATCCATCACATTGGGCGTACGAGGACATTATGGCCGCAACCCAGTAATTAGCGATCTGAAAAAGGCCAGGAAGGCGGTTTAATAGATGAAAGTAAAAGTGTTCGCTATATGCTTGATTATTTCACTTTTAGCCAGTACATGGTTTTTCATGGATTCTCACGCCGAAACGTCAACTCGCTACAATGCGGTAGGAATCTATGAGCTTGCCGACAGCGCGGTATTCTATATCCGTATACCACGAAGCGACGGTACGGCGAAAGCTGCAGGGACCGGGGCAATAGTATCCCCGGATGGGACTGCGGTAACGGCGTATCACGTAGTGAAGGGTGCGGAGCAGATTGAAGGGATTCTTCAAGATGGGCGTATTGTCAGTCAAATCGAGGTGGTGGCCTACGACGAGCAAACTGACACGGCAGTACTGAAGCTGCCTGTTCCGCAATCCGCTGCGGGGCAGAATGAACCGGTGTATGATACTCTAAATATTCGAGAGAGAGCCGTCAAGCATGGGGAAAAAGTGTTTGCTATTGGTTATCCGCTCAAGAACACACCTATTATTACCGAAGGAATCGTAAATAGCCCTAAGGCTGAAATTAATGGGAGAGACCGAATTTTGATATCTGCTCAGGTAGCAAGTGGTATGTCTGGCGGGCCGATACTTGATGAGCAAGGGAATCTTGTTGGAATCATTTCGGGCTCCATGCGGACCATGGACAACATTCATCTTGTCATTAATACTAATGACCTTCACAGCTTGATAGAGCACAAAGAGTGAATTACAAGGCTTGTAAAAAAACAGGGCATCCCCTCAAGAGGATTGCCCTGTTTTTTTGAGAAAAGTAACTAGAACAATAAATTACGGAAAATTCCAGAAAATTGTAACAAATTTGGAGCAAAAACGTATGCGAATATGGTAAAGTACGAAGAGTTGATATATAAATAATTCGTACAGGTGATGACAGACATGTTGGATGAATTTACTAAGAAAAGGATAGACCGCATACTAAAAAACTATGTGGAACTCAAGATTCCCAAAGAAATAAGAAATGAATTGAAATTGATTTATAAGTTCAGAGGAAATAACGTGACTTTGTTGGAAGAGCGGATGGGATATAAAGGGGATCGCTGGATTCAATTGGATCGTGCACAATTCCGATTCGACAAAGAGACGAACAAATGGAGTGTTTATTGGAGAGATAGCAAGGATAAGTGGCATCAGCACCCAGAGGTTGAACCTGATCATGATTTTGAGAAACAGTTAGGGATAGTAGATCAAGATCAGTCTGGTACATTTTGGGGATGAGTTATAACGGAACGTAAAGATCAAGGGCCTTTGGAGCAGCTTCTCCAGAGGCTTTTCTTGTTTTATCTTATACACTTGATAGAAAGAGTTGTAATCTTAAATTTTGCTAGTTGGTTAAAAAACGGTTTATTAGAAATATGAAAAAATGAAAACTGTTTAAATATTGTTTTGTATCTGTTTGCAAATATGCATGCTAACCTGAATGTGGATTATCCATTTATAGGTAGAGGAGTGTATGAATAATGAGGAAATGGAACCAATGGATCTGTACTTTACTTTGCGTATTCCTGCTCGTGCCAGGGAACTTCGTATCTGCTGCACAAGCGGAGTCAACAGAAACACTGTTTGATGCGCTGCGGCTGAAGTGGCGTGATGTTATTACCGGAGGTACAGCCTTTGATCCCGCTGACCCGGGTATTGCTGCACAGATTAGCAGCATTGAGGATACAGCTCAAGCAGCATGGGACACGCTGCAAACAGGTGACGAACGTGCGGGCTGTGATTGCTTGTGGATGGATTTGAAGGGAACGGCACTCTCCGGCAACAATGTCGTCGCATACGGCAGAATGCGTTCCATGGCACTTGCCTATGTTACGGAAGGCAGCTCGTTGAAAGGCAATGAGGCTCTGCGGGATGCGATTGTAGATGCGCTCGACTGGAACTATGCGAACCGCTATAACGAGAACACAGTAAGGTACGACAATTGGTACCATTGGGAAATGTCAGGTCCGCAAAACCTAATGGAAACAGTCATTTTAATATATGACGAATTACAGCCTGCTCAGACCGGTGCATATATGCGGGCGGTGAAGGCTTTTTCGCAGGATCCGAATTTAACGAATGGCAATGTGGCAACAGGTGCAAACCGGGTGGAAAAAGCGTGGGTATATATGCTGCGGGGGATAATCGTTCAAGATGCGAATGAAATTGCGCTTGCGAGAGATGCCCTCAGTGATACAACACGCATACCATCATCCACAAATGGTTTGAATAATGTATTCGCTTACACCGTTGTCGCGGAGGCGGATGGCATGCATGAGGACGGATCATTTCTCCAGCATGGCCCTCATCCGTACATAGGCAACTACGGGACGACTTTTTTTCAATTAGTCGCCAACGCCGTTTACTTGCTGGACGGTTCTGCTTGGGAAGTGACGGATCCTCTTGCAACTAATATTGTGAACTGGATCTATGACTCTTTTGCCCCAACGCTTGTGGATGGCGGACAAATGGATATGTTTCGGGGCCGACTCATTTCGAATTCTGGTATCCAAAGCCATGTTGCAGGACACCGGGTCATTCAAGGGGTCATTACTGCGCTTTCGTTCGTGCCTCCGAAGGATGCGGCCGTGTTTAAGCAAATGGTAAAGCAGTGGGTAGTCGGGGATACGTACCGTAATTTCCTGGCGGAAGCTCCGATCTTCTATTCGACAGCCGCCAGACAAATTGTGGATGATCCGACGATATTACCTTACGGCCATGCGACGATGAACAAAATCTACACGTAGTCGGACCGTGTTGTTCATCTTCGTCCGGATTATGCCTTCGGTCTAAGTATGTCATCGTCTCGTGTTTTCCGGTATGAATCGATCAACGGAAATAATTTGCATGGGTGGCGCATGGGGGACGGAGTAACTTATCTCTATAACGGGGACATCGGCCATTATGATGATGATTATTGGGCGACAACGGACATGTACCGGCTGCCTGGAATAACCGCAACGAATCAGACGCTTAACGACCGTGCGGGTCAAAGCACGAAAACGCCGCACAATTGGGTCGGGGGTGTGTCCGACGGTGAATTCGGTACTGCGGGTATGCAGTTTACACCGTATGGCAGCAGCTTGACCGGCTACAAATCCTGGTTCATGTTCGACGATGAAATTGTTGCGCTCGGAGCCGGTATAACATCGGCAGATGATCATCCGGTAGAAACGATTATTGAAAACCGGCGTCTTGGAGAAGCGGGCGGTAATCTTCTAACGGTGAATGGGCTCGCACAGCCGACTGCTTTGGACGGACAGAAACATACTTATTCCGATATAAGCTGGGCCCACCTGCAGGGAACGGCTGATCATGCCGACATCGGATACTATTTCCCATCGGGCGGAACGATAAACGGTCTTCGCGAGACTGCGACGGGAAGCTGGGGAGCGATCCAGGGCCCTGGGGTAACGGATCCGCTCACCAACAATTATCAGAGGCTTTGGTTAGATCATGGATCGAAACCTTCTGAAGCCGCCTATCAATACGCGATTCTTCCGAATCTGACCCCTGCTGAGACAGGGCAATACGCAGCTGTTCCGCAATTTGATGTGCTGGAGAACAGCCAGCAGCTTCAGGCGGTGCAAGAGAAGAGCATGAACATTGTAGGTGCGAACTTCTGGACAGATAACCCGAAAACCGTTACCGTCGGCGGACAAAGCTGGATTACCAGCAACGCCAAGTCTTCTGTTATGACGAAAAAGACGGAACAGTCGCTAGTGGTATCTATATCAGATCCGACCCAATCCCGGGTGGAGCCAATGATTATTGAAATTAATCAAGCGGCAAAAGGCGTTATTACCATCGATCCTCGCATCACAGTAGTTCAGCTTGCTCCGACTTTGAAGCTGTCGGTTGATGCCGGTGACGCAAAGGGGGCTTCACTTCAGGTCAAGCTAGCCTTGGACGAGCTCCCAGGTGATACGATAGCTCCGAGCAAGCCTGCCGGCTTGACGGCAACGGCTATCTCGAAAAGCGAAATACGGCTGGGTTGGACGGCGTCAACCGATAATTCTAGTGTAGCCGGTTATAAGGTTTACCGTAACGGATCACTTGTTGGAACCGTACTGTCGCCACAATTTACGGACAGTGGACTGCTAGCTGATACGTCCTATACGTATACAGTATCTGCATTCGATCCTGCCAGCTCGATGTCGGACTTTAGCGTGCCGGTAAGCACAACAACACTGGATGTAAACGTATATTTGATCCGGGACGACTTTAACGAGACACTCGAAAATGCAGCTCCGGATGGATACACCATTAACTTAGACGGAGGAACGATCGGGGCTGCCAATGTACCCGGGAACGGGAACAGGAGTATAAAGTTTACGGACACTTCAGGCAGCAAGGCGGTCACAGCAACTAAGCCGATTGGCTCACAAACGGATTTCGTCGCCGCCGAATTCAAGGTGATGCTCCCGGCAGTAAGCAGCTATCATTCCTGGAACCTGAAAGGGGATGGCAATGTCAATGCGGTTTCCGTTATGACCTCCGGCAGTAATTTGATTTATAAGAACTCGTCCGGCGGAGATACCGTGCTGCAGCCCTTCACGGCAAACCGTTGGTATAACATTCGAATCTTGGCAGATCCAAGTACGGATCGGGCTAATATTTATGTCGATGGTGTAGCCAAAGCGAATGGGGTACGGTTCCGCAATGCTGTATCGTCGCTGACGGCCTTTACCGCTTCAACAGGCGAATCCAGCAGCGGCACTTATTATCTCGATGATGTGACGGTTTACCCATTCACTACATGGATTGAGGATACGTTTGATTCTGAGCAAGCAGGCTCGTCGCCTCACGGGTATGATGTGCAGAAGAACGGAGGAGCAGTGGTCATAGCAGACCGCGCCGAAGATGGCAGACGCAGCATGAAGTTGGAGGATGGCAGCAAAGATGAGGCGGTATCCGCAAGCCAATCGTTTATCGCAAGCAGCAATGCGGTCGCAGAATTTGATTTCCTGCTTCCGGAGTACCGCGACGGTTTTACGTGGAGCTTGCTAGCCGGCGATGGAGCAGCAGCGGTAATGTTGCGCACAGTGGGGAACCGCGTGGTTGCTGTTGATTCTTCCGGTATAGAGACGGAGCTGCAGCGCTTTGTACCGAACAAGTGGAACACGGCGAAAATCGTAGCGAATGGCTCCAAGAATATGTTTTCTGTATATATAAACGGTGTTGAAGCAGCAGCTGATTTGAAGATGGACCAGCCGATTGGCGGGATCTCCCGATTCCAAGTATCGTCAGCTGTAGAACAGACGGGAGTTCTATTTATAGATAACGTAACGGTCCGTCCGTTCGAGTATTTGATTGATGACGATTACAACACGGAGACGTCTGCCACACCGAGCGGCTATACGCTGGATGCCCGCGGCGGGCCGATTACGGTCAGTGCCATGCCAGGCTCAACAGAGCGGGGATTGAAATTTGCCGATACCAATAATCGCGCATCCGTTGCGACGAAAACATTTTTTACTCAACGAGGGTCAATTGTGTCGGAATTTGATATCATGCTGCCGGAACTCTCGACGTTTCATTCCTGGAATTTAAAGGATGAAGCGGGAACGAATGGAGTAACGGTCATGTCTTCTTTTATTGGGAATAAACATGTTTTCATCTATAAAAATGAAACCGGCGGCGATACGGTTATTCAGTCCTACCAGCCGAATACTTGGTACCGATTCAAAATTAAAGCTGATCCGGTTAAACAGCAATTCTCGTTGTATATCAATGACGAACAACTTGTCGCCGATGCGGGCTTCCGATTTTCCGTTTCCAATATAGCAGGCTTCGCAGCTTCTACAGCAACTGGTGGGCCTGGAACGTTTTATATGGATAATTTAAAGGTGTATCCGGCAGGTTTCCTGAATACGAAGGATGAACCGTCTACTGGAACTTATGTATCAGTTGTGAATGACGAGCAGCATAACGAGCAGATCGGAAATGCACAGTCACAATTCTCTATATACGCCAAGGCGTGGGATCCGGAAGGAGATCCAGTTACGGTGACGGCTTCGGTATATGGCGTCGAGAAGACGTTCGTCATTCAATCACCACCCGTGCAGATGCCGGATGAGCCAAATGTCGTGATGACATGGGACGGAAGCGATCTTGCGGAAGGGATATATTCGGATATCCAAGTCCGATCAACTGATTTTTACGGTAAAACAGCGGAAGCCCTGTTTACTGGGAAGCTGATCGTGGATAAGACGGCACCTACTCTTATAGTTAAGCTGGATCCTCCTGTTTTGAAAACGCCTAACCATAAAATGGTTACAGTGACCGCAACTGTTTATGCGGAGGATACGGGTTCTGGCATCGCTAATATTGAGCTAACCTCGATTACAAACAGCGATCCGGACGTAGGGAATGGTGAAGGCAATCATCCAGACGATATTCAAAACGCAGAGCTTGGAACGGATGATCGGTCTTTCGATTTGCGGGCAGAACGGTATGGACAGTCGTTGGGCCGAACGTACACAGTTACTTATACTGTTAGAGACCGAGCAGGTAATATAACCTCGGCGACTGGGACGGTTATTGTTACTCATGATAATGGTAAGAAGGATTAAAGATGAACAATATCGGCTGCTATAAGCCGTTTTATTGAACAGTATTAGTTCGAAAGGCGTATTGATGGGAGTCCCGCATTGCTTGGGGCTCCTTTTTTTTACCTTATGCGGTCGGAATTGGTCTGTTCGTCCTTTTACGCTTAAAAACGTCGCTCCCTGGACAGCATATAAAATTCTTGTGTAATTTTATAATTAGATATATATTAAATTAGATATATGACTAATTATAAAGGTGGTATGTAGGTGCAAGAAGTCGGAGTTAACTGCAAAACAACCGTTGGTATTCTTGGTCTTATGCATGATGAAGAAACGCGGAATAAGTATGGGTTAACGTTGGAATTCATAAAGGAACTGATTATGGAGTTTGCTCCTGATGTCATATGCGGTGAGGTGCTTCCTGTTTGCTGGGACTTGTATACCCGAGGAAAAGCTGGCGAAGGTTACTGGCAATCAGAGGACGGCGCCGCATACAAAGCTTACTGGGCGGAACCAGCAAGCGAGTATTGGAGGCTCATCTTCCCTTTATGTGCAGAAACCGGAATCCGATTCATTCCTGTTGATTGGTTAGAGTTGGATGTTTGGTGGGATTTCGATCCTTTTCTGAGCTATTCCCCTGAGCAAAGAAGACAACTTGTGTCAGAACTAGAGGGATGGATGCAGCAACTGTTCTCCACTTGGGATAAGAGCCCGATTCCATTCAACTCCTTTGCTTACGACGAGATTGCTAGAGCCAAATATAGGTGGCTGGAGCAAGTAAATCCGAAGGCGCATATTTTTCGTTGGGTTAATAGACACCTTATAATGATCCAGCGGATCAAAAATGCGATCAAGCAGCATGAAGGAAAACGCATCTTATGTATAGCAGGCGCTGACCATAATTATTGCTATTACGAAGGCTTGGCGGATGCAGATGTGCAGCTTGTTTATCCATTAAGGTGAGTGTTTGAACAAACCGCAAATCAATGAACAGGACCGACTCCTAGTACGGAATCGGCCCTGTAAAGTAACTGCAAAACCTGCAGTTACTTTCTCTCAAACGCAGCATATTTGAATTATAACTGTAAAACCTGCAGCTAATGATTAGACTTTTATCGAGAAGAGCCGGATACCATAAAATTAACTGTACGAAATACAGTTAATTTAGTAAAAGGCCTCAATCTCAGAAATTTAACTGCAGCATTTGCAGTTAAAGGAGAGTCGTGGACATACACTTTTTCAAGCTAGTTGAGCACACGGGCTTTTATGGAGTAATGGAATACCTAAGTAGTTACTGTAAATTTACCCTACAAACTAACCCTGACCCGCTCTTTCTGACGAAAGAATACCCAGTCCTTATAACCGATTTCCTTCAATCGGGCGGCGACCAAGTCCCACTCATCGCCAACACGGGAGGGAATATGCGCATCGGAGCCGAAGGTTACATCAATTCCGTAATGCAGTGCCATCTCCAGGATGTCGTCTGCAGGGTACCAGCCGCCAACATCCTTTGTGCTGCCGGAAGTGTTAATCTCAATCGCAACTCCACAATCGCCGATTATACGCATAGTGTCTTCAACCGCTCTCGTCTGGATCGCAGAGAATGCTGGGTAGAAGCCTTTCATTGCATCAATATGCCCTAAGATCTGGAACATCCCGCTGCGGGCGGATTGCTGGATTAAGTCGTAGTAGCATTCTTTTTGAGCAATTTGTTGTTGTTCATTTAAGCCTTTCCAGCGTCTCCGGTTGAAGATGCTGACACCACCGCATTGATGGACGGATCCGATAATATAATCGAACGGATACCCTTCATATACCTTGCGGTACACCTCGGCATGCTCAGGAAAGAAATCCGATTCCACTCCAAGCAATACTTCAATCTTCTCTTTATACTGCTCCTTTAAGCGTAGAACCTCATCCACATATACCTTGAATTCCCGTTTGGCCATAGCGATAAGCGGCCACGGACTCTCCTCAGCTGCACCGAAATAAGGGGAATGATCCGATATGCCGACTACCTGTAATCCTCCCGAGACAGCCGCTTCAATGTAATCGCGAATGCTGCCTGTTGCGTGACCGCATCGCTCGTGATGGGTATGCAAATCAAACTTTAACACTGCTGCTCACTCACTCCGATCCAATAAAATTAATCTCAGGCATACCCTTCAAATCGCTCAGGAACTGCTGTAAAGCGGAGCTCAAGTAACGTCCTGATTTATAAATGACACCGACCGGGTGGTTAATGTGAAATTCATTGATCGGAATCATCCGCAACGTGCCTAACCGCAGTTCATTTGATGTGGACAGCTTGGAGATAATAGCCGCTCCCAGGTTCAATTCTACCATCCGTTTCACCTCTTCACTGCTGGATAACTCCATCACAATGTGAGGCTCCAGTTGAAACTTGCGAAATACTTGATCCACGAAGCGACGACCTGCAGTCTCGGGCGACAACATGATAAATGGAATGTCACGCAAGGATTCTACAGTTGTATGGGGGCGCTTCGCAAGCGGATGATCGGGAGAGACGACCAGCTCGAATGAGTCATAGTACAATATAGAAGTCTCAAGCTGAGGGCTTCTTTCGAACAAGTAGCCGATTCCAATATCGATCGTACCATTCTCCACACTCGTCATAATTTGCGTAGAAGTCATGGAGTGTATGGACGTTTTGATAAGCGGGAACTGATTCTGGAAGTACGACAGTACCCTTGGAAGAATCTGCATGGCGATCGATGTTGTTGTACCCAAGTGGATATGACCTTGCGGATTATGGGTAAGATCAGACAATCGCTGCTTCAAATCCTCTACAATCCGAAGCATTCTTTCCGCATGATGCAGGAACACTAGTCCGCTGTCCGTCAGGGTTACAGGCTGATTGCGATCAATCAGGACGGCTTTGAATTCGTCTTCAAGGCTCTTGATTTGAGCGGACACCGCAGGCTGGGTCAAATTCAGCAACTCCCCAGCTTTACGGAAGCTCATGGTCTTCGATATGGTCACCAATGTTTCCAACTGGTTGATATTCAGGTTGTTCCACCCCTTTTCTTACACTCCTACCATTATAGCCTAAGAAGCGGGTTGAAAAAACTCGATCCGTTCACCATCGGGTCCATAGAAAAAGCGGTAACGAGCTCCATTCGGCAATGTTGTGGAGGCGTCCTCAAGGAAAGTTACACCTAATGCTGCTACGCGCTCTGTTTCCGCATCCAAATCGTCAACCGTAAATGCGATATGATGCACACGGCCTTCATCCGCAAGCTTTCCCGGATAACCTTCAATTAATTCAACTTGGGTTTCAGAAGCTCCAGGCGCACCTAGAAAAGCAAGCTCAATAATCCCATTCGAGTGCGTCAAAGTTCCAAGCAACTCCAATCCCACTACCGTTTTATAAAATGCAATAGAGCGTGCCATGTCTTGTACCATAACTCCAATATGCTCGATTTTTCTCACTGCCATTATGTATCATCCTTTTTCATTAGACTTTCTCATTATTGTACCGCTTGATCCCCAATACGGAAAGAAAAAGTATAAGCAATATTTATCGGATAGCACGAATAACCCTCTGTCACAGCTCAGGTTAGCTGGCGGAGGGTTGTTTGCTATCATGGAGCTTCTGTTTTGCTCATACACTGGTATAAGACCCCAGCTCAGGCAACAAGGAAAGGAGGGAGGCGAATGCAGTTCCATTTATCTGATGAGCAGGAGATGACCCGTGAAGTCATTCGAGGGTTTGCTGAATCCACGGTTTCGCCGTCAGCAATGGACCGGGATGAGAGGGAAAGGTTTGACCGAGAAATTTTTGAAAAGATGAGGGAGATGGGACTCACCGGTATCCCGTGGCCGGAGCAATACGGCGGTTCAGGCAGCGATTATGTAACCTATGCTATAGTCCTGGAGGAGCTTTCCCGTAAATGCGCGTCAACTGCAGGTATGCTTGCTGCTCATATTGGATATTGCGCGTTTCCGCTCTACCAATTCGGCAATGAAGTACAGAAGAAGTCCTGGTTGAAGGCTGCTGCAGAGGGGACACGGCTTGGAACCGGAGCGATTGCCCAGCATAGCGGATGGGATGCTACATCAGACGAGGGGATTGGCATTACGGCAACCGCAACTGCGGATGGTAGACAGTATATTCTTGACGGTACAATCGACTATGTAAATCAAGCAGGAGAAGCGGATATCTACGTTGTTTTCGCGCGGGGTCAACCCATGAAGCGAAAAAAAGGATATTCCGCTTTTCTGATTGAGAAGGGGACGTTGGGACTCACTTTTGGGCCTAAAATGCAGAAGTTAGGACTGCGTTCTATGACCACGGCTGCAATCCGAATGGACAATTGCCGAATTCCTTGCACGAATCTAATTGGACGTGACGGTCAAGGTCTAGAGATTGCCATGGACACACTTAGTATCGGATGTATGAGCTCCGCAGCGCTTGCCGTCGGCCTAGCCCAAGGCGCGTTGGAGGCTGCGATCGCCTATGCAAAGGTTCGCAAGCAGTTCGGGAAGCCAATCGGACAGCAGCAGGCTATTTCATTCAAGCTGGCCGATATGTCGACGAGAATAGAAGCCGCCAGACTTCTGACTTATCAAGCGGCATGGCGTATGGATCACAGCCTTCCCTACCTGAAGGAAGCGGCTATGGCCCAAATGTTCGCTCTCCGTGCAGTAGAGTTCGTCACCCTGGAAGCAGTTCAGGTGTTAGGCGGCTACGGCTACATGAGGGAATATGAAGTAGAGCGATTTATGCGGGATGCAAGATGTTTGCAAGCGAACGAAGGGACTCTGGAAATGCGCGCCAGTATGATCTCAAGTTTACTTTCCGAGGATAAGTTTTTCTAAATAGATAAGTAACAAACAGTCAGGAGGTGCCGCAGTGCGTGAATCGGTGATTGTTGCAGGGGCTAGAACACCCTTCGGCAAATTCGGTGGTGTACTCAAAGAATTGAAGGCTGTGGAGCTCGGTGCTGTAGCAATAAGGGGAGCCTTGTTACGAGCAGAAGAAAGAATGTCTAAAGGAGCGGATGCTGCACCCGCAACCTCAAGTGCTTTGCATATAAATGGTGTCATTATGGGAATGGTGCTGCAAGCGGGAGCGGGGCAAAATCCAGCCCGTCAGGCTGCAAGGCTAGCCGGGTTGGACTGGGATGTTGCAGCGGAGACGATCAACAAAGTTTGCGCATCGGGCATGCGCGCCATAACGATGGCGGACCAGATCATTCGCGCTGGCGATGCCGACACCCTTATTGCAGGCGGGATGGAGAGTATGAGCAATGCCCTGTTTGCCCTTTCCCCCCAAGCACGGTGGGGACTCCGCTCAGGGGATTCGAATCTCATGGACCTGATGATTAGAGACGGGTTGCAATGTGCTTTTGACGATGTTCATATGGCAATTCATGGCAACCAATCAGCAGTTGAATACGGAATTAGCAGGGAAGAGCAGGATAAGTGGGCATTAAGAAGCCATTTAAGAGCAGTAGAGGCTATTCGAGCAGGCAAATTCTCAGCAGAAATCGCCGCAGTAACGGTGGTGGCAGCCGGCCGAGATGGAGTTCATCAGCTGTGTATCACCGATGAATCCCCAAGAGCAGATACAGACGCTGCCAGTCTCGCCAGGCTTACCCCGATCTTCAATAAGAACGGCACGATTACAGCTGGCAATGCTCCAGGCGTCAACGACGGGGCGGCAGCACTGCTCGTCATGTCGAAGGATATAGCGGAGCAAGCAGGCTATAAGCCAATGGCTAAGATAATCGCTCATGCAACTGTTGGATCAGAGGCGCCATATATTGCCGCAACCCCTGCATTAGCCATTCGCAGACTACTTCAGCGAACAGGGCTCACACTGGAAGATATTACTCTCTTTGAGGTAAACGAAGCATTTGCAGCTGTTGTTCTGACTAGCGGGCATTTGCTGGGTTGGGAAGAGGAGAAGGTCAATGTGAACGGAGGAGCGATTGCGCTCGGACATCCGATTGGGGCAAGCGGGGCGAGAATCGTGCTCACTCTAATTGGCGAGCTGCAACGACGCGGAGGCGGACTTGGCATAGCGGCGATCTGCAGCGGGGGAGCACAAGGTGATGCCATATTGATTCAAGTGGACGGATAAGGGCAGGTGGAACCGATGCAAATGAAAGAACCAACCCCAATCGGGGACCCAGTACTGGATTCTAAGCAAGCCCCCGGTCCAATCCGCAGCATATTGATCATTGGCACAGGTCAAATGGGAAGCGGGATTGCCCAGACAGCGGCTCAGTATGGATTTGAGACCAAGCTACATGATGTGGATGATCGGGCCGTTCAACGTGCGTTTACCGGTATTAGCAGCAGCTTGTCCCGTACTGTAGCGAAAGGGCGGATGACAGAGGAGCAGAGAACCCGAGTATTAGAGCGAATCTCACCATCAACGGATCTAGAAGTCGATGTCAGACAGGTAGATCTCATCATCGAAGCGGCTCCTGAACAGCTGGACATTAAGAAGGCCCTTTTCCAGGAGCTGGACCGGATCTGCCTCCCGCACACTATTCTAGCCACGAATACATCAGCACTCTCTATAACTGAAATTGCGCGAGCAACGGACCGGCCTGAGCGTGTAATCGGGATGCATTTCATGAATCCAGTGCCTGTAATGCCGCTAGTCGAAATTATCCGGGGGCTGGCAACTTCTGACGAAATATTCGACAGGATTGCACAGCTTGCTGGGCAGTTAGGGAAAACGGCTGTGGAGGTCAAGGACTTCCCCGGATTTATATCCAACCGCCTCTTGATGCCCATGATCAATGAAGCGATCTATGCCGTTTATGAGGGAGTAGCGACGCCTGAAGCAGTGGATCAAGTGATGAAGCTAGGGATGCACCATCCGATGGGACCCCTGACACTAGCGGATCTGATTGGACTTGATACTTGCTTATCCATCATGGAAGTGCTTCATCAAGGCTTCGGAGATTCGAAGTACAGACCTTGTCCGCTTTTACGCAAATATGTAGCTGCAGGATGGCTCGGGCGTAAATCGGGCAGGGGATTTTACATCTATGAAGACAGCCGGGGGTAACACATGGAGCTCCGTTACACGAAGGAACAAACAGCGATGCAGCAGGCCGTGAGACATTTTGCTAAGACAGTGATTGCCTCTCGTATAAGCGATATGGAGAATAACAATGAATTTCCTCATGAGCTTGTGCGACTGATGGCTCGTAACGGCTTCATGGGGATCCCTATTTCCACTCAATGGGGAGGAGCTGGCTCCGACTTTATTTCTTATATCCTGGCGATTCATGAAATTTCAAAAATAAGCGCTGCGGTAGGCGTCATCTTATCCGTGCATTCGTCCGTTGGGACTTTACCAATTATGCAGTACGGAACAGATGAACAAAGGAGGAAGTATGTAAGCAGACTGGCGTCGGGAGAGTGGCTCGGGGCCTTTGCGTTAACGGAAGCTCATGCTGGTTCTGATGCGGCTTCTATACGAGCCTCGGCTGTATATAACGGAGACCATTACGTGCTGAATGGTGCGAAGATCTTCATAACAAACGCAGGTGCCGCAAATATATATGTGACGTTTGCCGTGACCAATCCTGACAAAGGCGCACGGGGAATTACCGCTTTTATAATTGAAAAGGATACGCCAGGCTTTCAAATCGGAATCAAAGAAAAGAAGATGGGGCTTCACGGGTCCAACACATGTGAGCTCCTGATGGATGGAGTGAAGGTACCTGTTAATCAGAGGCTGGGCGAGGAGGGTCAAGGCTTCACCATTGCATTAGGCTCATTGGACGGAGGCCGAATCGGGATTGCGGCTCAAGCGCTTGGCATTGCCCAAGCTGCAGTGGAGGCAGCTTCTACTCGGCTTGGAGCCTATTCAGCTCCCATTGTCAGGACGGCCAAATCCAAATCACACGCAGCATGTATGCTGCCGATTGTCCCTATCCGTCTCGCGGAGTTAAAAGCCCAGACCGAAGCCGCTCGATTGCTAGTGTACCGAGCAGCCTACTTGCGGCAATCAGGCATCTTCTGCACAGCGGAAGCATCGATGGCCAAAATGTTCGCCTCCGACACTGCTGTCGCCGTAACAAGTGAGATCATACGATTGCTTGGTCCTGAAGGCTGCTCCAAGGAGCTGCCTTTCGAACGGTTGTATCGGGATGCCAAGGTGACCCAAATCTACGAAGGAACCAATGAAATTCATCGGATTGTAATCGGTAACCAACTGCTGAGAGATTAAATACGGAGGCGGTGATTGGAATGGGCGAGACACCGGGTTTGCGCCTTCGGAAGGCGCTGGACAAAGAGAAGCCGTTGCAGGTAGTGGGCACGATTAATGCTTACTCGGCCATAATGGCAGAGCAGATCGGCTTTCGTGCCTTGTATGTATCAGGGGCGGGCGTTGCCAACGCATCCTTCGGGCTTCCCGATCTAGGAATCACAACACTGCACGATGTAGTGGAGGACGTTCGTCGGATAACAAGTGCGACTGAGCTTCCAGTATTGGTCGATGCCGATACGGGCTTCGGGGGGGCTTTCCCGATTGCCCGCACCGTAAGGGAAATGATTCGAGCCGGAGCTGCAGGCATACACATCGAGGATCAGGTTGCGGCCAAAAGATGCGGTCACCGTCCGAATAAAGCGATTGTCAGCCAGGAAGAGATGGTGGACCGGATAAAGGCAGCGGTTGATGCCAGGCGGCAAGATCCGCATTTTGTCATTATGGCCAGAACGGATGCATTGGCTTCCCATGGTTTGAATGCGGCAATTGAGCGGGCATGCGCGTGTGTTGAAGCAGGAGCCGATATGATCTTTCCGGAGGCGATGACGGATCTGGAACAATACCGGGTTTTCACACAGGCTGTGAAAGTCCCAGTACTAGCGAATATTACCGAGTTCGGGAAAACGCCCCTGTTCAGTGCAGAGGAGCTCGGACAGGTTGGAGTGTCACTGGCGCTGTATCCATTATCCGCTTTTCGCGCCATGTGTGCAGCAGCACTTCAAGTGTACCGGTCCATCCGCCAAGATGGCTCGCAGCGGAGAGTTGTCGATCTCATGCAAACCCGATCGGAGCTTTATGATTTCCTGCATTATTATGCATATGAACAAAAGCTGGATCAGCTGTTCGGTGCGCAGCATGGAAAGGGGAATGATAATGACCGTTCATAAGACAGGCGGACTGGCTGATGTGATCGCAGGTCAAACTGCGATTTCTACAGTAGGCAAACAAGGAAAGGGTCTCCATTACCGCGGTTATTCCGTTCATGATCTTGCTGGCTTCGGTTCATTCGAAGAGACGGCTTATATGCTCCTGAACGGACAGCTTCCGAACCAGGAGGAGCTGAAGCAATATAGACGGAAGCTTGCCAGTCTGAGGCTGCTCCCCACAGGGTTGCTGGCCATTCTGGAGCAGCTGCCCTCTACTTCGCATCCTATGGATGTACTCCGAACGGGCTGCTCCGTCCTGGCCTCATTCGAACCAGAGGAGGAAGAAGACGGAGGGAAAACCCAACGAGATGTTGCAGACAGACTGCTGGCAAGCTTTGCCTCCATGCTGATGTACTGGCATCACTATCACACGAGCGGAATTAGGCTGGAGACTGGCTCATCGTCCGAGGAGGAGAGTGTAGCGGGTCATTTTCTTCGACTGTTACACCGACACGAATCCAGCGAGTTACATAAGAAGGCGATGGATGTGTCGCTTATCCTGTATGCCGAGCATGAGTTCAACGCTTCCACGTTCGCAGCACGCGTTACAGCGTCCACGTTGTCCGACTTTTATTCAGCGGTGACGACCGGGATTGGCACCCTTCGAGGACCGCTGCACGGCGGAGCGAATGAAGCGGCGATGGAGCTGATTGAAGCCTTCCATGGGCCAGCAGAAGCAGAGGAAGGGATTGTTCAGATGCTTGCAGGCAAACAGCGGATTATGGGCTTCGGCCACCGTGTCTATACAGACTCTGATCCCAGATCGGACATCATCAAGCAATGGTCCAGGAAGCTTAGTGAAGAAGCTGGGGATATGAGGTTATATGACATATCCGACCGTATCGAACAGGTCATGCGGAGGGAGAAAAAGCTGTTCCCGAATTTGGACTTCTACAGTGCCTCAGCTTACCATTTGATGGGCATTCCTACTTCAATGTTTACTCCAGTGTTTGTTATATCACGCATAACCGGTTGGTCTGCACATATTATGGAGCAGCGCCGCAACAACCGATTGATTCGACCGAGCGCCGATTACACCGGACCAGATCCTATTCCATGGCTTCCAATGGATCAGCGTCTATAAAGACATCACTACTCGGAGTAAGAGAGGAGGGGTTTCTTGTCCAATCACTTCCCAAGTAATGCAAGACCTGAACCCGATCAAGTGTTGATCGATATTGCAGAGTATGTGGCGATGGATCAAATAAATAGCGCCGCAGCCTATGAGACCGCCAGATTATGTCTGATGGATACCCTTGGATGTGGTCTGCTTGCGCTGCGTTATCCGGAGTGCACTAAGCTTCTAGGACCCATTGTTCCTGGCACGATTGTCCCGAACGGCTCCCGAGTGCCTGGAACTCAATTCCAGCTGGATCCCGTCACGGCCGCTTTCAACATCGGCTGTATGATTCGCTGGCTCGATTATAACGATACATGGCTTGCTGCAGAATGGGGACATCCTTCCGATAACCTGGGGGGTATTCTGGCAGTAGCGGATTATAGAAGCAGACAAAAGGTTTCCAAGGGGGAAGCTCCCTTAACAATGAGAGATGTGCTGACAGCAATGATCAAAGCCCATGAGATTCAAGGTGTTCTCGCACTGGCAAATAGCTTCAATCGCGTTGGTCTTGATCACGTTATCCTAGTCAAAGTCGCTTCGACTGCTGTCGTTACTCATCTGCTCGGAGGTTCAAAGGACGAGATCATAGCTGCCGTTTCACAAGCTTGGGTAGATGGGCATCCGCTTCGCACGTATAGACATTCACCCAACACTGGCTCCCGTAAGTCTTGGGCGGCAGGCGACGCTACAAGCCGGGCTGTTCGTCTAGCACTAATGGCGCTTAAAGGAGAGATGGGCTATCCATCTGCATTAACCGCTAGAACCTGGGGATTCCAAGATGTGCTGTTCAAAGGGAATTCCTTAAAGCAGGAGAGGGAGTACGGCTCCTATGTGATGGAGCATGTATTATTCAAAATATCGTTTCCTGCAGAATTTCACGCTCAAACTGCAGTGGAGTGCGCGATACAGCTCTATCCGGAAGTCATCGGCAGGCTGGAGGAAGTGGACAGAATTGAGCTTGTGACTCATGAATCCGCCATCCGTATTATTGATAAAACAGGTCCGCTGCACAATCCAGCAGATCGCGATCATTGTCTCCAATACATGGTGGCAATCGCTCTCCTCTATGGCAATCTGACTGCTGATCATTACGAGGATGCGGCTGCTTCAGACCCGCGGATCGATGTGTTGAGACAAATGATGATAACAAGGGAGGACAAGCGGTACTCTCTAGAATATCTTGACCCCAATAAACGTTCCATTGCCAATAGCGTCCAAGTGTTCTTCCTAGATGGCACCTCAACGTCGAAGGTAGAGGTAGAGTATCCGATTGGACACAAGAGGAGACGTTCCCAAGGAGTTCCGCTGCTCGCAAGCAAATTCGAAGCCAATCTGGCTACCCGTTTCCCGGCAAGGCAAGTGAAAGCCATCGTGGATCTATGCGCGGACACTAACCAGCTGGAAGCCACCCCTGTGCAACAGTTTGTCGATCTTTTTGTTATCTAATGATGTGTAAAATAAGAGACTGCCCGAGCGGGCAGTCTCGATTCTAAATCAGCTTCAGCTTCACCCAGAAGCGAATATCTTCTCCGTCACACTCGGCCCAGATTTGGCCTCCATGGAAATCTATAATGCTTTTGGCAATCGCCAGTCCAAGTCCTGAACCGCCGCCAGTTTCGGAAGAGCGAGATTCGTCAAGACGATAGAAACGATCGAACAGACGCTGCAGTTCAGCCTGTGGAATGGGTGTACCCCGATTGCTGATGCACACATGGACAAAGTCTTTATCGCGGAACATAGCGATTTTGATCTGACCAGGCTTGAAGCTGTAATTCACGGCATTGGTAATCAGATTGTCGAATACTCGAATAATCTTATCCGCATCAAGATCCACCCATATTTTCTCAGCGGGCAGTGCGCGGAAGATCGTGAGTTGATTGGATTCCGCATGAGTCACATGCTCCTCCAGCAGCTGTTCCAACAGCTCATTCAGACATACTCTTTTCAAGCTAAGCGTCTCTCCGCGGTTGGACAGCTTCGTGTATTCGAATAGATCCTCGATTAATCCTTTGAGCTTCTCCGATTTGCTATAAGCTATATTCACATAAGAATCCGCTTGCAGCTGATCCGTATAGTTACGGTCCTTCAGAAGCCTTAGATAGCCCATAATGAGTGTAAGCGGCGTACGCAGGTCATGAGAGACGTTCGTGATCAGCTCTGTCTTCGTCTTCTCCGCCAGTCTCTCCTCTTCTATCGTGTGCTGGAGCACCTCGGTCATCTCATTCATACTTTGAGCCAGAATGCCCAACTCGTCGTTGCTTTTCTTGACGATCCGGAAATCCAGATTACCCCGTGAAATTTCCATCAGCCCGCCAGCCAGCTCCTCGATGTATTTCATTTTACGTTTCGTAAGGTAGAAGAAGCTCACAATGAATACAATCAAACCTACTACGTAAGGCAGCATGCTCTCCTGAACAGCAAGGGGAACGATGCTTGGCTCGGGCATCCCGGATACGATCAAATAGTTTCTGGTGTCTTTGATGTTGAGCGGATAAAAGGAGACGTATTCCTGATTGCGGTAGTGGTTGTCGTTCAACCGATTGTTCATGGCATTACGGATGACACCGTGCAGATCGACTTGACTCTCGGATGCATTCGATGACTTATGCAATACTTTGCCATCTAGATCGACGATCATAACCTTGAGCGTATCCCAATTGTTATCTTCTATCACTCTGGTGATCGCTTTTTCGGTTGTTGTGGAGTCGGGCGACGCATTCGGTCCAGTAGCAAACTCCAAGGTGTTAAGAATAGAGCGAGTCCGGTTGTCGATCGACTGTCGGCCGGAATCGTACTCAATCGAGTAGGATTTATTAACCTTGGCGAAAAAAGGTGAGGAGCTTGCGCTAGCTATAACCGCTAGTCCCAGGCAAACCCCGAATGCAAGCATTAATTGCAGCCGAATACTATGTTCAACATGGCTGCGGACCATTCGGACTATATCTTTGCCAAAGCCATAGAGGAGAGAGGTCCAGTAGAAAGGATTAAACATAGATCTATTTTTCAATTTTGTAGCCTACCCCCCAAACCGTTTTAATATATTTAGGCTGCCTTGGTATTTCCTCGAGCTTCTCTCTGATTTTGCGGATATGCACCATCACTGTATTGTCGGATTCATAGAATGTTTCGTTCCACACGGACTCGTATATTTTCTGAATGCTGAATACAATCCCGCGATTGCGGGCTAGTAGCTCAAGGATAGCGAATTCACGGGGGGTTAGCCTCACTTCCCGACCGTCCACATGAATTTCATGGGTGGATGTGTTGATTGTGAGATCGTCTATCTCAAGTTGGTCTTCCTTTGGAGGTGCTGCTACATTAAGCCGTTTATACCTGCGCAGCTGTGATTTTACCCGAGCAATAAGCTCCATAGGGTTAAAAGGTTTCGTCATATAGTCGTCCGCTCCTGTGCTGAGCCCGAATATTTTGTCCATATCCTGACTCTTCGCCGAAAGCATAATAATGGGCATGTTTTGTTCTTCCCTGATTTTGAGGCAAGCCTGAATCCCGTCCATGCGAGGCATCATGATATCGAGAATAATGAGGTCAACTTTTTTGTGGCGCAGCACCTCAAGCGCTTCTATTCCATTGGCTGCCTGCACAATCGAGTAGCCTTCGTTTTTCAAATAAATTTCGAGCAGGTCCAGTATATCTTTTTCGTCGTCTACAAGCAGAATGATTTCTCCAGACATGGTGGCTCCTTTCTTTGTAACAATCTCACAAGCATTAGTATAAGCAAGAAATCTTAATATTGGTTGAAGCATGATCTTAATATTATCTTAAATTGCTCCTGTTTCCCGTTCAATCCGAGTCTTTTATCTCATAAATGAGACTTATGACCCACTATAAAGCACAATTTCCTACATGCGAAAACAGTATACATGACTTTCAAACTCGAGTATAATGAGAAAAATGATAAATTTGGTACCTTCGCATGAGAAACTTGTCGAAAAGGAGTCAAACTGAGTGAAAGCCGAGTACATCAATCCTTTTTTAGAATCCGCCAAAATCGTTTTGGAACAGCTAATCCAAATACGGCCGACGACCGGACAGCTTGGCATTAAAGACGTCAAGTTCGTAGAGAAGTATATCTGGATTCAGATCGGCATGACCGGTCAAATGAAGGGGGACATCGTATTCGGACTCCATGAAGAGGTTGCCCTTAAGCTTGTGTCTGCTATGATGGGAGGCTACCACGTTTCCGAGATGGATGACATGACGCACAGCGCTATATCGGAGCTTGGCAACATGATCAGCGGTAATGCAAGCACGATTCTGTACAACCAAGGAGTGCGCGTAGACATTACACCTCCTAAGCTGGTGCAATCAGCGACGGCCGCAGGTTTCACGCCTAAGAAGGCACTTACGATTCCGCTCATTATGGAACAGATCGGTGAACTGAACATACATGTGTTAATTACATAGAAGATCACGAAGAGGTGCAAGTTGTGGCCTCTTTTTTGTATGGTTCGAGAGTGGTATAGTTTAGGCATGTGCATATGCTTACGCTGAGTTGAGAGGAAGGAAGGTATCAAGTGAAAGGACAAGTGATCGCAATAACGGGTGCTTCAAGCGGAATTGGCGCGGAAATTGCAGTGGAGTTGGGAAGAAGGGGTGCCGTGCTTGCCTTGTTCGGACGGAATATGGACGGACTACGTGACACAGCAAGCCGGATCAGCGGGCCAACTAGCTTATATGAGCTTGATGTAACTTCTGGCGAGCAGGTCGAACAGGCTGTGAAACGTGTTGTACTCGAGCTTGGCGGAATCGACGTATGGATTAACAATGCAGGATTCGGGCGTTTTGATCGTATTCTGGATGCTCCGCTTAGTGATTACACGAGCATGATGGATGTTAACTATATGGGTACGGTGAGATGTACAAAGGCAGTTCTCCCTTATATGATTGAAGCAGGGAAGGGACAGATTGTTAACGTGGCGTCGATCGCAGGGAAGATCGGTTCGGCCAAATCTACTGCGTACTCCGCTTCCAAGCATGCTGTTCTTGGTTTCACTAATAGCCTAAGACAGGAGCTCGTTGGTACAGGGGTAGCCGTGACGGCTATTAATCCAGGTCCTATCGATACACCTTTCTTCACGCAAGCGGACCCAAACGGAGATTATGTGCGTAATATACGCCGGTTTATGCTAAAGCCAGAACAGGTGGCCAGAGCGGTGGCAGATGCCATTCACCATCGTCGTTCTTACGTGGATTTACCTTGGGTGATGGGTTTTGGTGCGAAGTTGTCAGCACTGTTTCCTGATTTTTTTGAGCTGATCGCGAATCGAATGTTTAACAAAAAATAACGAAGTGCCAGAATAACTAACAATATGGGGAGTTGTCACGAGATGAAGCTGGGATCAGTAGAAGCTGGGGGAACGAAATTTGTTTGCGGTATTGGGAACGAGCATGGTGAAGTATTGGCGAGAACAGAATTTCCCACAACAGATCCAGAAGAAACATTAGGAAGAGTACTGGCGTTCTTTCGAGACGAGCAGCTGGATGCGTTAGGAATTGGATCGTTTGGTCCGATTGATCCAGATCCCGCAAGTCCTACATATGGGTATGTAACGACGACCCCCAAACCCGGATGGTCCCAATATAATGTGTTAGGCAAACTGAAGGAATCGTTCGATTGCCCGATCGGTTGGGATACAGACGTTAATGCTGCAGCCTTGGGGGAAGCAACATGGGGTGCTGCCAAAGGCTTAAGCAGCTGCGTTTATGTAACTGTGGGGACGGGAATTGGAGCGGGAATCTATGTCGAGGACAGATTGGTGCATGGCTTGGTACATCCGGAGATGGGGCATATTCCAGTGAAGCGTCATCCTGACGATACGTTTGTTGGATGCTGTCCATACCACAACGATTGTTTTGAAGGAATGGCGGCAGGTCCGGCGATTGCTAAGAGATGGGGCAAGAAAGGGCATGAATTAGAGGACGACAGTCGAGTATGGGAGATTGAAGCCTACTATCTCGCGCAAGCAGCCGTTCATGCTATTCTATTCGTATCCCCGCATAAGATTGTGTTCGGCGGCGGAGTTATGAAGCAGCGTCAATTGTTCTCCTTGGTACACTGTCAAGTCCAGCAGATGTTGAACGGGTACGTGCAGAGTGAGTGGATTACTAGTAAAATCGACGAATATATTGTGCCACCAGGTCTAGGTGATAATGCAGGACTGTGCGGAGGTTTGGCTTTGGCTCATGCAGCGTGGATGGCGAGCAAGTAAGGGATGTAAGAAGCAAAGAAATACGAACACACGTTTGTGTTTCATTTCCATTTCCAATATAATAAACTAAGAGAAAGCTTCCTAAGTCGAACATCATTCTGATGTTGAGGTGAGAGTATGGATGATTTGAAACACATGTTTAGAGAAGTATTGAAAGAAGAGCTTCAGCCGATTAAGGAACAGTTAGACAAGCAAGGAGAAGTTCTGGAGAGACACGGTGAAGTTTTAGATAGACATTCACAGCAATTGGACAAGCATAGCCAGTTGCATGATCTACACAGTCAACAGTTCGATCGAGTTTTCCAGACGTTAGACACACACAGTCAACAGTTCGATAGAGTATTCCAGACGTTAGACACTCACAGTAAACAGTTCGATCGAGTTTTCCAGACGTTAGACACACACAGTCAACAGTTCGATAGAGTATTCCAGACGTTAGACACTCACAGTCAACTTTTTACAACCATGCTCAAGCAAATGGATCGAATGGAGCAGACTCAAGCAGAAGACGTAGTTGGTATGCTGCAACTGATGGACAATAAGTTCACATCCAGGCTTGAAGACAATGAACATCGTGTGGGGCTGCTTCAAGAAAGGTTATTTAAGCTGGAAGTTGACGTGCGCAAGCTTCAGACCTCATAGATATAATGAACTCCTCCGTGAACCGGGGGTTTTCTTGTTATCAGAAACTTGTTAGCTAGTAAACTATATTTCGAAAGGAGCCTGAAGATGAATGTAGACTTTATGCGATCATGGCTAATCGACAAGTATGAAGAGCTTGAGATGAGAAAGATGAAAGCGATTGAACAGCTCAATGAGGAGCAGTTGAATTGGAATCCTAACGAGAACAGCAATAGTATAGCTAACCTGATTGTGCATATCCGTGGTAACATCCAGGAGAGAGTTAGTCAAGGAATCCTCAAAAAGGAATTGGTCAGAGACCGAGATTCTGAATTTGATAAGATGTACGTAGAGAAGCAAGAGCTGCTTTCTATGGTGCGAGATATGTTTGCAGAGTTGATCGTTACGACCAAGGGTTTGAAGCCCGAGCAATTTGAACAAAAGCAACTAGTAAGGAATAGAGAACGGACCCATGCGGATGTGCTTTTGCAGGTTGCTACTCACATTTCCGAGCATACGGGACAAATATTGTACATAGCCAAACTATGTTTGGATGATGGGTACGTAAGTACGACAATTCCGAAGCGGAAATAACCGGACTGAGGAGGAGTGACCATTTGCTCGCGGGTGATGGATACGATAGAGAAATCCATCTATTCCGCTCATTTAACTTACCGATCCCCACCACAAATAACCTGACCGATCAATTCCCGGTCAGGTTATTGTTAATGCAATCAGTCATCATAAGAGGTGATTCGTCTTATTCTTCGGAGAGTTCCTTTAGAGATTTGATTTTCCCATGAGGATGGTGTGTTTGCTTGCGAATTTTGGTCGCGTTCTCTCTGCGGCGTTTGGACGTTGTCACAGGAAATGGCCCCTCTCGTTATGAAGTTGACGCACCTTCTTAGAATGGCTAACAAGAGGGATTCTATTCGTTATCAATAGTTCAGGGACGATTATTGTGACCCTTCACTTCTTTGTGGATTTTTTTCCACTTGTTCTTCTCGGCAATCTGCAAAGACTTGTTCTCCTTGCGGGCGAGGTAAGCTAATTCCCGTTGAAGCTTTCCATAATTATCGAACCGGCTCCGTTCAAGTGTTCCGTCTTGTAAGGCATCTTTGATCGCGCAGCCAGGCTCTTTGTCATGCTTGCAATCGGGATATCGACAATGTTCCGCAAGCTCTTCAATATCGTGGAAGGTTGAACTCATACCTTCGTTTGCATCCCATAATTGCAGCTCCCTCATACCGGGCGTGTCAATCAGCAATCCACCTGAGGGCAGAACGACAAGCTCACGATGTGTGGTGGTATGTTTGCCGCGATCATCCCCCTGTCGAATATCACCAGTTGCTTGAACCTCACTGCCGTAAAGTCGGTTGATTAGTGTTGATTTACCTGCACCAGATGATCCAAGAAGAGCAATCGTCCGCCCTATGCCCATGTATGGGGCGAGTTCTTGGATACCCTCATTTGTGAGAGCATTGACTGCATGGACAGGTACTCCGAGGGCAATTGCTTCCGCTTCGTTTATGGCCGACTCTACATTTTCGGATAGATCTGCTTTACTAAGGATAATGACCGGACTCGCACCGCTCTCCCAAGCGAGGGCCAGATATCGCTCTAACCTACGCAGATTATAATCCTGATTCAAAGCATTTACGAGGAACACTGTATTAACATTAGTAGCTACGATTTGCTCTTCAGGAGTGTTGCCGGCAGCTCTGCGTGAAAATTTGCTGAATCGGGGCAGGATGCCATGTATGATGGCTCGGCCTTCATCTATTGGTTCCGACAGGGCGACCCAGTCTCCGACTGCCGGAAAATCCGCACGTCCAATAGCGTCATATCTCAAACGGCCGGATACTTCTGCCAGCACGTCACCCTTTCCCGTATATACACGGTACAAATGCTTGTGCTCCAAAGCTACCCGTCCCGCGCTATAGCCTTTTTCTTGATAAGGGGTAAAGGCTTGTTCCCAATGTTGGTTCCAGCCTAAAGTTTCTAAATTCAATGATCGAATCCTCCTGTAAAGGTAATTATATATTGGTAAGACAAAATCTCTACAGGAATCCTCGCATACAACTTACTATTGTCCGAGGACACCTGCAGTGGGAGTGAAAACAATATAATTGGACATTTACATCAATCCTTCCGATTCATTTTTGATTACCTGTATAGTATAGTCATTTCCGGAGAAGAAGCCACGGTACTTTTTAGTTGAAATGATTTTTTCCTGAATAAATGAAAAAAGCAATCCTTAACGGTTATAAACGGTTAAGGATTGCTGGATAATATTCCACTTATTCCTGTTTCTCGTCTTCCTTAGCAGTACCAGTTGCTCCAGAAGTCTGAGAGTGTGCGCGCTGCGCCTGATTTAAATCACGAATTTCTTCGAACAACAGCCGTACTTCACGCTTGGCTTCAGGATGACTCTGACCCCAGTGGGCGGTAAGGGCTGGCATGCTTTTATGAATATGATTGTAGATGGCCCACTTGGTCACCTTGTCGATCATGATGGTGGATGATTTGCCCGTGAGCAGCTCAGCATATTTCTCTACCAGGGCTTCAAATTCTTGATCAAATGCCGGATTCATATGGTTCAACTACCTTTCGCATGATAAACTAAACGTTACTCACAAGTCTAGCGGATGTCCTTACTCGGTGTCAAAGGTGGAAAATACAATGAAACAAATAAAAGTACATAATATACAAAATATGGATGATAAGATACAGCTTGGGCAGATGCAGGAGCACGGGCAGGGGCAAGTTCAGGTGCAGGTGCTGGGGCAGGAGCAGGAGCAAGAGCAAGAGCAGGAGCAGGAGCAGGAGCAGGAGCAGGAGCAGGAGCAGGAGCAGGAGCAGGAGCAGGAGCAGGAGCAGGAGCAAGAGCAAGAGCAGGAGCAGGAGCAGGAGCAGGAGCAGGAGCAGGAGCAGGAGCAGGAGCAGGAGCAGGAGCAGGAGCAGGAGCAGGAGCAGGAGCAGGAGCAGGAGCAGGAGCAGGAGCAGGGGCAGGGGAAAGAAAGCGAGCACGACCTTGGGCGTGAGCCGGAGCAGATAGAGTTGGCAATTGAGCGTGAGAGGTTACCCGATCCTGCGCCTGGCTTGCGACTGGAGCTTATCACCTACACGAGCCAAGGGCTGCGAGTAAAGGGATATCTTGTAGCGGGCGAAGACGGAGCGGAGAGACCGCCACTAGTTTATTGCCGCGGTGGGATCCGCGGCGTGGGGATGGTGCGCGTGCCGAGGCTAGTCACACTAGCGAGGCGCGGGTATACGGTTTTCGCCCCGTTCTACCGAGGGAACGAGGGAGGGGAGGGGCGCGAGGACTTCGGCGGCGAGGATCGGCACGATCTATACGCCGCCTTGCAGCTTGTGCGCGCGCTGCCCGAGACCTTGCCGATCGCGCCAGCGCTGATCGGCTTCTCGCGAGGCGCGCTCATGGCGCTGCTCGCGGCACGCGAGTGCCCGGGCGTCGGCCCGGTCGTCGTCTGGGGCGGAGTCAGCGACCTCCGCCTCACGTACGACGAGCGGGTGGACCTCCGCCGCATGCTGAAGCGGGTGGTGGGCCACCCGCGAAAAGACCCCGGCGCGTACGATCGCCGCTCGCCGGTATGCTGGGCGGATGAGATTCGCACACCAGTGCTCATCATCCACGGCTCAGCGGATGAGCATGTGAGTGTTGCACATGCTTACCGCCTGGCTGAAGCTTTCGACGCAGTCGGCAAGCCATACTCGATGACCATTTACGAAGGCCGTCCCCACGTGTTATCCCGTGAAGAGGACGAGCAGGTGCTGGACTACGTGTTTGGCTGGATCGAAGAAGCACGTGATACACAAATGCTGTAATATTTTGATGATATCGGAACAAGTGAGACTATCAATTTACCAAAATTGAACGGATGGCCTGAAAATAACAAGGTTTTTCCTTGTTAATTCCCAAGTAAGGCCTCTCGGCTTGAAAATAACAAGGTTTTTCCTTGTTAATTCCCAAGTAAGACCCCTCGGCCTGAAAATAACAAGGTTTTTCCTTGTTAATTCCCAAGTTAGGTTTCTCGGCCCGAAAATAACACGGCTTTTCCTTGTTAATTCCCAAGTTAGGCCTCTCGGCTTGAAAATAACAAGGTTTTTCCTTGTTAATTCCCAAGTAAGACCCCTCGGCCTGAAAATAACAAGGTTTTTCCTTGTTAATTCCCAAGTAAGGCCTCTCAGCCTGAAAATAACACGGCTTTTCCTTGTTAATTCCCAAACTGGGCCTCTCAGCTCGGAAATAACCCGGCTTTTGCACCTAGAATAAAAAGTGGACACCCATAACTCGGTAAACAGATAATGAATATACCAAAACCGAGAGGTGTTAACGATGGGCGACAAGAGACAAAGGTATAATGAGACCTTTAAACGAGAGGCCGTAAAATATGTGCAGGAGCAGACTAAATCACTACCTCAGATCGCAGATGAGCTGGGCATGAATCCCGACACCCTTCGTCAGTGGGTGGCCAAGTATCGGGAGTTTGAGAATGAGCCTGTGAATCAGGGAGAGACACTGCGCCAACAAACGCAGCTCATTCACGACCAGCAGCGCGAAATCGAAGACCTCAAGGAAGAAAACGCAATCCTAAAAAAGGCCATGCACATCTTCAGCAAAGCAAAGAATTAAGGTTCCAGTTTATCGAAGATAATCGCTCTAATTTTCGGTTAGAGAAGATGTGCAAGGTACTGAAGGTATCGAAGGGCGGCTACTTCAGGTGGCGAAGCGCAGAG